>PWIZ01000047.1 GCA_003560175.1 Halomonas sp.
AGCAGCCGGGTGTCCAGGGTCTCCACGGTGAGATACTCCTCGAAGGTCCACAGGCGTACGAAGCGGTGGCGCTGCTGCTCGTCGCCGCCCCAGGCCGCAAAGTCCAGAGGGGCCGAGGGCATGCCCTCGGCCAGCTGCCCCTGCCACCATTCGGCCATCTCATCCGCCCAGGGCTGGCCGTACTCATCCATGAGCTGCGCCTTCACCGCGGCGTGGTCGGCCACCTCGGGGTGGAAGGCCACCACCAGAGCGAGCCGCTCGCTGCCCGCCGGGAAGACATAGCGCAGATCGGTTTCCACCGCCGAATCCCCCCCCAGGCGGCCGTCGATCAGCAGATCACCAGCGGCGGTCTGCTCCTCGGTCACCTCGGCGACACCGTCCGCGACCAGACGCTCGCGAACCTCGTCGGGGGACATGCCGAGCTCGACGCTGCCGTAGCCGGTGATGGCCGGGGCAGCCAGTGCCGCCCCGGCGGCCAGCAGCAGGGCCGGCGCCAGGGCGCCGATCCATCCGCGGAGTTGCTTCACTTGTGTCATGCCATCTCCTTCCGTCAGCGCTCGATACGCATGGCGTTGATCTCGACCATCTCGTCGTCTATTTCTTCGGCGCCGAACATCAGGCCGAACTGCCAGGAGACGTGATGGAAGCGTGAGGCCGCATGGTCATCATGTAGCGCGAAGTTGACATTGTACTTCCCGTCCAGGGTCAGCGGCTTGTCGCCGGGGGCCCCGGTGCGCAGGGCGCGAGTCATGTGGGCGGTCCAGACGCCGTCTTCCTTGCTGGCGCTGAACACCACCGCCTCGCTGTCGCCAAAGTGCCGCTCCTCGAGGATGTAGCCGGACTCGGTGCGCTCGCTGCCGCTCTTGTAGCGGGCCATATCCAGGTAGACGCCGCCGCTGAACAGCTCCTCGATCTCTTCGTCCTCCTTGAGCTTGTCCCAGCCCCCGCGGGCGGCGCCGCGACGTCCGCGAACCTCGACCTCGGTGCGACTCTCGGTGAGGTACTTGGTCACGCCGCTCATGAGTGCCAGGCGCTCGGACAGTTCGCTCTCCTCCAAGGCCGCCTGCTCGGGGGCATCCGGCATGTAGGTGGAATCGTGGTGACAGCTGGCCCAGCAGCCACCGCGGTCGGCCATGTCGACGCGATCGTCGGCGAAGCTTACGGTGAGCTTGATCTCGTTCTCCGGGTCCATCATGCCGCCGTCCACGAAGGGCAGCGGACTATGCTCGGCGTCCTCCCACTGGAAGCGCATATAGAGGTAGTCGTCGTCGAAGGCGGCCTGAACGGCCATCGGCACGTGGCCGCGCTTGTCGCCCAGGTCGTAGGTCTCGATCTTCTCGGCGCTGGTGGCCAAGGCGCCGATATCGGCCTCCTCGTCCTGGTGACACCAGATGCAGCGGTCACCGAAGCTGAAGGCGCGACCGCCGCCGTGCTCGCTGCCGTCCTGGATCCACTCGATGGAGGCCTGGCCCGGCAGGAACAGTGTCACGTCCAGCGCCGGCACCTCGTCCCAGGCCAGGGTGGCGGCGATATCGCCCTCGGCGGCCACGGCATCGCCCAACTCCTCGGCCTCAAGCGGCAGTTCGGGGTCACCGCGGTCCAGGTCGGCCTCGGTGTCTTGCTCGAAGCGAGCGGCCCAAACGGGAGACTCATCCCAGGCCTCGGGAAGCTCGTGGGCGATGCCCTGGTGGCACTCGATGCAGGTCTGACCCTGCTCGAAGCCGCGGGCGTGCTCGCGGGCGGCGCGGGCCGGCTGCTGCTCCAGGTCCATGGCGGACCAGTCGTGGCAGTTGCGGCACTCGCGGGAATCGGTGCGCAGCATGGAGCGCCAGACATTCTCGGCCAGGTGCAGCCGCTTGCCCTCGAACTTCTCCTTGGTATTGATGGTCCCCAGCATCCAGTGCCACACCTCCCGGCTGGCCTCGATCTTGCGGATCATCTTGGGCCCCCAGGCGTCGGGCACGTGGCAGTCCGAGCAGGTCGCCCCCACGCCGGACTTGTTGTGGTAGTGAGGCCGGTCCTTGTACTCCTCATAGACCCAGCTCATCTCGTGGCAAGCCGAACTGCAGAACTTCATGTTGTTGGTGGCTTCCATCACCGTGTTGAAGCCACCCCAGAAGAGGATGCCGGCCACGAAGAAGACCGCCACGGCCCCCAGCGACGCCCCCATGATCGTGATCTTGCGCCAGTTGCGCAGGCGTTCCCTAAGCATGTCGGTCTCCCGAAACAGTCATGACAGTCGATATTCTGGTCTTGTAGTGGCATCCGGCCCCTTGCCCGGCCACTCGCCGCCTAACCGGCGGGAAGCGGCCGAGAAAGAGGCCGGAGCACCCGCAGGCGCTCCGGCGGGTTGGCTTAACCGCGCGTGTACTTTGCCTTGCGGTTGTAGACGTTGAACTTGCCGGTCGGCGTGTTCAGGTTCTCGACCCGGGCCTTCTCTTCCAGGGTCTTGTCGTCGTAGATAACCAGGGCGCCATCGTCCTGATGGCCGCGGCCGCGGGCCCAGATGGAGACCCACACCTCGGTACCGGTCTGGTCGTACTCCATGTGCACTGCCACGGCGTCATGCTCGGGGGGACGGTCGGCCACGTGGATCGGGGTCAGTTCGCGGGTCTCCTTGTTCATGACCATGACCCACTGGTTGGCGAAGGCCTCGGGGTGCATGGCCTGGTCGATCCAGACATTGTCGGAGTCCGGGTGGCTACGCACGAACAGCCCTGGGCCGTCGGTTTCCACGGTGTCGCAGATTTCCCAGGCCTGGTCCGGATAGTTCTCCGGGTCAGTACCCCAGAAGGTCATGAGGCCCTGGCCCAGGTGGGTAGTGCCGGCCACTGGCCCGCACTCGGGGTCGATCCAGTTGGCGCCCGGCCCCGGGTGCGGAATTTCCCCGGTATTGAGCAGGCCGACGAGCTTGCGCTCAACGGTATCGATGAACGCCATCTTGTTGCTGAAGTTGGCGGCGATCATGAAGTAGCGACCGGTAGACTCGAAGAAGCCGTCGTGCAGGTACTCGGCAGACTCGATGTGATCGATACGCAGGTTTTTCAGGTCACTGTAGTCGACCTGCCAGACCTGGCCGGTCTCCTTGACGTTGACAAGGAAGGAGGGCGCCAAGGGCGTATCGTAGAGCGCTGCGACCCTGGCCTCGTGGACGTAGTTGCCCTCGGTGTCATAGCCGCGGGTGGAGACAACCTTCAGCGGCTCCATGGTTTCGGCGTCGGCGATCACGAAGTGGGGCGGCCAGTAGCCACCGCCGATGACGTACTTGTCCTTCCACTCACCGTACTTGGAAACTGCGACGTCGCGAGCGTCGATGCCGATAAACACCTCGGCGGTCACCTGGGGCGGATCCATCCACAGGTCGATCTTGGACAGGCGGCCGTCGCGGCCCTGGACATACCAGAAGCGACCGTCGGAACTCGACTTGGCCACGTGCACCGCGTAGCCGGTTTCAGCCTCGGTGAACAGCTCCTTGGTGTCGCCGTCGATGATGCCCATGGCGCCACGATCACGCAGGATCGTGACCATGAAGTTTTCCCAGTTGCGGTCGTGCTGGGGCTCGGTAGGCCACTCTTCCTGGGGGACAAGAATCTTCCAGGTGTCGCGGATGTCGGTCAGGGACATCTCCGGCGGCTCTTCAGGTGTCTGCTGGATATACTTGGAGATGAGGGTGATCTCCTCTTCATCCAGGATGCCGTCGTGGTTGTTCATGCCGCCTTCGGTACCGAAGGTAATGATGCTCTCCAGACGACGCTGCCCCATGGCGATAGTGTCTTCTGGCAACAGTCCCGGGCCGGTGGCGCCTTTGCGCAGGGTGCCGTGGCAGCCAGCGCAGCGCTGGAAGTAGACCTCCCCGGCGCGATCCATCTCCTCGGCGGTCATCTCCGGCGCATCGGCCTGCACGCCACCCGCCAGCATGGCGGCCAGCGGGAAGCTGAAGGCAAAGATTCCCTTGCTCAGTGATCTCTTGTACATAATGTGCCTCGCTTGATTTCCCCTTGGGGTGTGCCTGGCGGGTGCAGGGCTTGACCCTTCCAACCCCGTTCGATCATCACCGATCGTCACCCTGCGCATAAGTAGTAGCAGCTTTACCTCTTTGCTCACTTGACCGCTGTCAATTGGTGCACCGGAGTGTTGACCTAGGTCATGGGTTGAGTGGAGAAAGGCCCCAGGATCCCGGGGCCGCTTCAATGGCCGTTGAGGCGTGGAACCGGCGGGGTACAGAGGTCGCGGCCGTTGAGGCCAGGGCAGGCGGGAAGGGAGCGTGACTCGCCGCCACGGGCGAAAGCGCATAGCGCCGGCAGATCATCCAGATGCACGCAGCTGCGCTCACAGCGCACGCCGAACGCCCGCAGGCGTGCCATGGCTCGGGAGAAGCTCTCCGGCTTCATGCCCAGGCGGCCGGCGATCAACATCTTGTCGCAGGGCAAACAGATCGTGGCGCGGGCGACGTCATCGGGGCATAGTGAAATCAGGAAGGCCGCCAGTCGCTGGTGAGTCGACTGATTAGTGAGCTGGTCGAGCTGCATCACCAGCGCCCGCAACATGCCGGTGAGATTGGCCAGCAGGTTGAGGGTCAGACCATGATGCTGGTGCAGGGTGTCCAGGAAGGGCTCCGCTGGAAAGACCAGCAGCCGGGCATCCTCGGCAACACCGCCGTTCACCGGAAAACCCTCGCGATCGAACATCGCCGCCTCGGCGAAGGACTCGCCGCAGCTGAAGAGTCCCACCATGCATTCACTGCCATCGGGGCTGTCGCGGTAGAGCTTCACCCAGCCATCCAGCACCACGTAGAAGCGATCCGCGGGCTCACCCTGAGCGAACAATCGAGTACCTCGCGGGCAGTATCGCTCTTGGGCACCCCGAGCCAGCAGCGCCAGGGTATCGTCGGCGAGGCCCCTGAACAGTGGCACCTGTCGCAGCGTGTTCAGGGTCTCCTGGGTGAAGTGGACTGTCATCTCGGCCTCCTGGACTCGTTCTCGCCTAGCGCAGCGTCAGTTCCGTCAGGTTGCCTCGGATCACCTCGGCCTCGGGCGACTCCGCCGGCAATATTGTCAGCAGCCGTCCCCAGTAGGCGCGAGCCTCGTCGAAGGCTTCCTCCTGATAGGCCCGGGTGCCGGCCAGCCACAGCCCCTGGGCGTGCTCGGGGTCGATGGCCAGAGCCCGCTCGATCAGTGCCGCCGGCTCCCCCGAAAGGTCGCCCTCGATCTCGGCCAGCACATCGGCGTAGCGGACCAGCACCTCGGGGTCGCGGTCGCCGCCGTGACGCAGCGCCTCGCCGAAGGCGCGGCCCGCGGCCTCGAACTCGTCGAGGAAGGTCAGCGTGCGCCCCAACAGCACCCAGCCCTGGAGGTCGGCCGGATCCTGGGCCAGACGCACCTGAAGCCCCTCCACCAAGTGGGTGAATTCGCGGGTCATCTCCTCGTCGCTGGGCTCAGCCTGCGGGAGCGCTGACATTGCCTGGCCGGCAGGTGCACGGGCGGCGAACACCTCATCGCTGTAGCCCACCGAGAAGTAGGTACCGATGGCCAGGAAGGGCAGCAGTGCCATGCTGGCCACGGCGGCGACCCGGGGCAGACGACGGTCACTCCGGCCCTCTCCCGCCGCATCGGCACCGGCTTCCAGCACCTCACTGTCAAGCAGCTCGCGCTCCAGATCGGCCAGGGTGCGGGCGTGGCGTTCCGCAGTCAGGGTGCCGCTGGCCAGGTCCTGGTCCAGTTCGGCGACACGGTCACGGTGCACCGCCAGCACCCCCTCACGACGGCTCGGTCCGATGGCATCGCGGGGGTCGCGCAGCAGCGGAATCAACACGAAGGCCAGGGCCAGCAGGCACAGGCCCAGGGCCAGCAGCAGAAAGACGCCATTCATCTCGTCGTACCTCCGGGGTCAGTCACCACGGCGCAGGCGCTCCAGCGCCGCACGCTCCTGATCGGTGAAATGGGGCTCGTCATCGGGCCGGGAGCGCCGGCGCATCACCTGCCACCAGACCAGCAGACCGCCAACGAACAGCAGGAAGGGACTGGCCCACAGCAGGGCGGTATTGGCCTGCAGCGGTGGCCGATAGCGCACGTAGTCGCCGTAGCGGGCCACCATGAAGTCGACGATGGCATCGGCGGACATGCCGTCCCGGGTCATCCGGTAGACCCGCCGGCGCATGTCGGAGGCCAGCTCCGCGTTGGACTCGTGGATCGTCTCGCTCTGGCACACGGTGCAGCGCAGCTCCCGGGTCAGGGTCTCGTACTGCTGACGCTGGGCCTCGCTATCGAATTCCAGTGGCTCGCCGAGAGCCAGCGCCAGGGCAAACCCGGCTGGCAGCAGCGCCAATACCAGCATGGCGAGGACGAGGTGCACCCAGCGGCTCATGACGTCCTCCTCGCCTGCTTGGCTTTCGTTTTCTCTGCTCTCAGCTGTTCCGCTCTCAATTTCTCCACCAGGGGCAGCACCTCGTCGAGGAGCAGCTGCCGGCTGAGGGGGCCGATGCGCTTGTAGCGGATCACGCCTTCGGCATCGAGCACATAGGTCTCGGGAGTGGCGTAGACGCCCCAGTCGATGCCGGCATCCCCCGCGGGGTCATAGGCGATGGTGCGATAGGGGCTCTCGGTCATCTCCAGGTAGCGTAGCGCCGCATCGCGCTCGTCCCGGTAGTTGAAGGCGTGGATGGGGATGCCGCCGCGGGCCAGCTCCATCAGCAGCGGCTTTTCGGCGCGGCAGGTGCTGCACCAGGTGGCCCAGACGTTTACCAGCGCCACCTCGCCGATAAAGTCCTGCTCGGTCAGGAGCACCTCGGGATCTTCCAGGGCCTCCAGTGTGAAGGCCGGCGCCGGCTGGCCCACCAGCGGCGAGGGCAGGTCGCGGGAGTTGAGCCCCAGGCCCAGCAGCAGCAGGCCGAGCAGGGCCATCACCGCCACCAGCGGAATCAACAGTTTGAGCTTCATGAGGCAGTCACCTCGCGGCTAGGATCCGCCGCGGGCACCGTGTCGCTTTCACGGCGCCGAACCAGCCGGTAGCGCTTGTCAGAGGCTGCCAGCAGGCCCCCCAGGCCGAGCAGGATGGCCCCGCCCCACATCCAGGCCATGTAGGGCTTGTAGTAGAGGCGGAAGCTCCAGGCGTCCCCCACCAGCCGCTCACCCAACGACACATAGACGTCCCGGGTCGCGGCGCGATGCAGCGAGGCCTGATGCATGGGGTTCTGGGGCTGGGTGTCGTAGTAGCGCCGCTGGGGCAGCAGGGTGGCCACCGGACGGCCGTCACGGGTCACCTCGACCACCGCCTGGTCGGCGTCGTAATTGAGGCCGCGCACCGTTTCCATACGTCGCAGGGTGAAGTCGAAACCCGCCGCCGAGGTGGTCTCGCCCGGCTCCATGCGCACATCGCGCTCCACCTCGTAGGTGTTGACCATGGCGATGGCGATGACCACCATCGCCAGGCCGATATGGGCCAGGTGCATCCCCAGGAAACCCGGGCGCAGCACCCGGCGCAGCCGAGTGGCCAGGGGCTGGCGGCCGGCCAGGCGTTTGCGGATGTCGAGTGCTGCGGTAAGGATGATCCAGGTGGCCAGCATCAGCGACAGCGCGGTCAACGGGCGCCAGGCGCCCATGGTCAGCGGCCAGAGGCCACCGGCCACCACGCTGACCAGCAGCACCCAGCGCAGCTGGCGCACCACCTCGGCGGGGCTGGACTGCTTCCACATTACCGTAGGGCCGAGGCCCATCAGCAGCAGCAGTGGCAGCATCAGTGGGGCGAACACGGCATCGAAGTAGGGGGGGCCCACCGAGATCTTGCCCAGCCCGAAGGCGTCGAGCACCAGCGGGTAGAGGGTGCCGATGAAGACCGCGGCGAAGGCCACGGTGAGCAGCACGTTGTTGGCCAACAGCAGGGATTCCCGGGAGAGCCAGTGAAAGCCGCCACCCAGCCCCACCCGGGGCGCCCGCCAGGCGTAGAGCGTCAGTGAACCGAGCAGGGTCACCGCCAGCATGGCCAGCAGGAAGACGCCCCGGTCCGGGTCGGTGGCGAAGGCGTGCACCGAGGTGATCACCCCGGAGCGCACGATGAAGGCAGCCAGCACGACCAGCGCAAAGGTGATGATCGCCAGCATCAAGGTCCACACCTTGAAGCCACCGCGCTTCTCGGTCACCGCCAGGGAGTGAAGCAGCGCCGTGGCGGTGAGCCAGGGCAGGAAGGAGGCGTTCTCCACCGGATCCCAGAACCACCAGCCGCCCCAGCCCAGCTCGTAGTAGGCCCACCAGGAGCCCATGGCGATGCCCAGGGTCAGGAACACCCAGGCCACCGTGGTCCAGGGCCGCGACCAGCGCGCCCAGGCGGTATCGAGTCGCCCCCCCATCAGTGCCGCCATGGCCAGGGCGAAGACCACCGCGGTGCCCACGTAGCCCATGTAGAGCAGCGGCGGATGCAGGATCATCCCCGGGTCCTGGAGCAGCGGGTTCATGCCGCGGCCATCCAGGGGACCGGGCACGATGCGGTCGAAGGGGTTGGAGGTGAACACCGTGAAGGCGATGAAGGCCACCGAGATCATGCCCATCACCGCCAGCACCCGGGCCAGCATCTCACGGGGCAGCGAGCGACTGAAGCGCGCGCCCGCCACGCCCCAGGCGCCGAGGATCAGCACCCAGAGCAGCAGCGACCCCTCGTGGCCGCCCCACACCGCGGTGACCTTGTACATCAGCGGCTGGCTCAGGGCCGAGTGGCTGGCTACGTAGCGCACGCTGAAATCACTGGTCAGGAAGGCCCAGGTGAGCACCCCGTAGGCGATGGCCAGGAAGACGAACTGGCCGCTGGCCAGGAAGCGCCCCGTGCGCATCAGCTGCAGGCTGCCGGTCCGAGCCCCCACCAGGGGCAGCACGCTCTGGATGAGCGCCAGGCAGAGCGCCAGGATCAGCGCAAAGTTACCGAGTTCTGCCACCATCTGCTGCACCCTCCTGCCGCGGGTGACGCCCGGCCGGGCGGCCGGGCCTGGATTGAACAAGCCGGCGGTTGGCGCCGACACCCATGCAGGGATGGTCGGGGAATACCCTCATAAGATCCATGCTAGATACCTCTTTTTGCGCCGACCTGTGACCCACGTCAAACATTGCCGAACGCTGCCTCGACGCCCACATCAGACGGACGCTGACAGAGCCGCAGCGGGGCCTTATGCTGGGGCCTGTTTTCCTGACCCTGGTGACCCATCCCGTGAAACGTCCGCTGATTCCCGCCCTGCTGCTCGCCGCTGCCCTCCCCCTGGGTCTCTCTACCGCCCAGGCCGAGGAGGCCACTCCCGACGTCATCCTGCACACCAGCCACGGCGCCATCGGCATCGAGCTGTTCCAGGCCGAGGCCCCCGAGAGCGTCAACAACTTCCTCACCTATGTGCAGGACGGCCACTACGACGGCACCATCTTCCATCGGGTGATCGACGGCTTCATGGTTCAGGGCGGCGGCTTCGACGCGGAGATGCGCCAGAAATCGACCCGCGACCCGATCACCAACGAGGCGGATAACGGCCTGAAGAACCGCCGTGGCACCCTGGCCATGGCCCGCACAGGCGCGCCCCACTCCGCCACCGCCCAGTTCTTCATCAACGTGGGCGACAACGGCTTCCTGGATCACGTCAGCCCCCAGTCCGGCCAGACCTGGGGCTATGCGGTATTCGGCCAGGTGGTGGAGGGCATGGAGATCGTCGACGCCATCCGCCGGGTGCCCACCGGCAGCCAGGGCCCCTTCCAGGACGTGCCCCGTGAACCGGTGGTGATCGAGCGCGCCGAGCTGCCCTGAACCACCCACTCAAGGAGCAAGATGTGGCAAAGCTGCTGTTCCGGCTGGGCAACGTGCCCGACGCCGAGGCCGAGGAGGTGCGCGCGCTGTTCGAGGCCCGCGGCTTCGACACCTACGAGACCCGGGCCGGCTTCTGGGGACTCGGCGTGGCAGCCATCTGGCTGCGCGATGAGGGCCAGTACGAGGCGGCTCGAGAGGCGCTTGACGCCTACCAGCAGGGGCTTAGCGAGCGAATGCGCCAGGAACACAGTGACCTGGCCGAGCGCGGTGAAGCGCCGACCCTTTGGAAGCGCCTGATGCACCATCCCGTTCGGATGCTGCTGGTTGTCATTGCGGTAGGGGTGATCCTGGCCATCACACTGCTGCCCTTCCTGGGACTGATGGACTGACGCCTCGGCGGAGGCGGTGACGAAGCCATCATGAAAATGACAACGCCCCCGCCGGCAGTGCCGGTGGGGGCGTTGTATTGAGATGCGCGGGTCGAACCCCGCGGATCAGCTGCGGATCAGGTGGTCGAAGGCGCCCAGAGCGGCCTTGGAGCCCTCGCCCATGGCGATGATGATCTGCTTGTAGGGCACGGTGGTCACGTCACCGGCGGCGAAGATGCCGGGCACGCTGGTGGTGCCATGGGCGTCGGTGATGATCTCGCCGCGCTCGGACATCTCCACCGGGGAGCCCTTGAGCCACTCGGTGTTGGGGATCAGGCCGATCTGCACGAAGATCCCTTCCAGGTCGAGGCGCTTGATCTCACCGCTGGCGCGCTCTTCAAAGGTGAGACCGTTGACGCGGGTGCCGTCGCCGTTCACCTCGGTGGTGCGGGCGCCGAGGATGATGTCGACGTTGGTCAGGCTCTTCAGCTTCTTCTGCAGCACGGCGTCGGCGCGCATTTCGTCCATGAACTCGATCAGCGTCACATGGCCGACGATGCCGGCCAGATCGATGGCCGCCTCGACGCCGGAGTTACCGCCGCCGATCACCGCCACGCGCTTGCCCTTGAACAGCGGGCCGTCGCAGTGGGGACAGTAGGCCACGCCCTTGTTGCGATACTCGGCCTCGCCGGGCACGTTCATCTCGCGCCAGCGAGCGCCGGTGGCCAGCACCAGCGTCTTGCTCTTGAGGCTCGCCCCGGACTCGAACTGCACCTCGTGCTCGCCGCCCGGCTGGGATGCCGGTACCAGCTTGACCGCACGCTGCAGGTTCATGATGTCGACCTCATACTCCTTGACGTGCTCCTCCAGGGCCGCGGCCAGCTTGGGGCCCTCGGTATGGGACACGGAGATGAAGTTCTCGATGGCCATGGTATCCAACACCTGACCGCCGAAGCGCTCGGCGGCCACGCCGGTACGGATGCCCTTGCGAGCGGCATAGATCGCCGCCGCGGCACCGGCCGGGCCACCGCCGATCATCAGCACATCGAAGGCGGCCTTGTCGTTAAGCTTGGCGGCCTCGCGCCTGACAGCACCGGTGTCCACCTTGGCCAGGATCTGCTCCAGGCTCATGCGGCCCTGGTCGAAGGGCTGGCCGTTGAGGTAGATGCTGGGCACCGACATCACCTGGCGCTCCTCGACCTCGTCCTGAAACAGGGCGCCATCGATGGCCACGTGGCTGACATTCGGGTTGAACACCGCCATCAGATTGAGTGCCTGAACCACATCCGGGCAGTTCTGGCAGGAAAGCGAATAGTAGGTCTCGAAGTGCAGCGCGTCCTCGAGGCCCTTGATCTGTTCGAGCACTTCGTCGCTGACCTTGGGCGGGTGGCCTCCCACCTGCAGCAGCGCCAGCACCAGGGAGGTGAACTCGTGGCCCATGGGGATGCCAGCGAAGACCACATCGGTCGCCTCTCCGCCACGGCTGAGCGCGAAGGAGGGACGCCGCGGGTCCTGGCCGTCGAGCTTGAGGGAAATCTTGTCACAAAGGCCGTCAATATCGGTCAGCAGACCGTGCAGCTCCTGAGACTTGGCGCCGTCATCGAGGGAGGCGACGATCTCGAACGGCTGAGTGACCTTTTCCAGATAGGCTTTGAGCTGGCTTTTCAGAGTGTCGTCCAACATGACAGCGGGTTCCTTCA
>PWIZ01000110.1 GCA_003560175.1 Halomonas sp.
CCTCGAACTTGGTCAGCGGGCGGAACGCCGGCCGCGGCACGTAGGGGGCGGTGTCCGCGGCGGCGATACTGGCATAGCCAGGTGCGGCGTCCATCACCTCGGCCATCCACTCTGCATAGGACTCCCAGTCGGTGGCCAGATGGAAGGTGCCGCCCACCTTGAGCCGGGTTCGCACCAGCTCGACGAAGGCCGGCTGCACGATGCGCCGCTTGTGATGCTTCTTCTTCGGCCAGGGGTCGGGGAAGAACAGCTGCAGGGTATCGAGGCTGGCCTCGGGCAGGCACTCCTCGAGTACCCGCAGGGCATCCTCGCGATAGACACGCAGATTGGTCAGGCCGCGCTTGTCCGCCTCGTCGAGCAGCTTGCCCACGCCTGGGGCGTGCACCTCGATGCCAATGAAGTCGGTGTCGGGGTGGGTCTCGGCCTGCTCGATCAGCGAGGCGCCCATGCCGAAGCCGATCTCCACCACCCGCGGCGCGGCGCGCCTGAACAGGGTGTCCAGATCCTGGCGGCCATCGGCCAGGGTCAGACCCAGCCGAGGCCACACCTCCTCGAGACCACGGGTCTGGGCCTGGGTCATGCGTCCGGCGCGCAGCACATAGCTCTTGATGCCACGGCGATGCAGAGGCGCGTCCGGGCCTTCCAGCCCGGTGGTCGAGGAGGTGGCGTCGCGTGAGGGATCAGTCATGGGGCGGTCGGGACTCTCTATTAACATACAGCCGGGGCGCTAAGAACGGGGCAGCCTGTGAGCAGTTCGGTGGTGATGCGCTTCAGCCGTTGATGCGGCCAGCGAAGGGCGAGGAGGGGTCGGCGCTCTGGCGGCGCGGCATGCGCCCGGCCAGGAAAGCCTCGCGGCCCGCCTCCACGGCCTTCTGCATGGCGCTGGCCATCAGCACCGGCTGACGGGCGTGGGCGATGGCGGTGTTCATCAGCACACCATCGCAGCCCAGCTCCATGGCCATGGCGGCATCGGAGGCAGTGCCGATCCCGGCGTCCACCAGCACCGGCACGCTGGCCTGCTCTATGATCAGGCGGAGGTTGTGGGGGTTCTGGATGCCGTGCCCTGAGCCTATCAACGAGCCCAACGGCATAATGGCGCAGCAGCCCAGGCGCTCCAGCTCACGGGCGACGATGGGGTCATCACTGGTGTAGACCATGACGTCGAAGCCATCGGCAATCAGCGTCTCGGCGGCGGCCAGGGTCTCGACCACGTTGGGATAGAGAGTCGAGTCGTCGCCCAGCACCTCAAGTTTCACCAGGCTGTGGCCGTCAAGCAGCTCACGGGCCAGCTTGCAGGTGCGCACCGCATCCTTCGCCGTGTAGCAGCCGGCGGTATTGGGCAGCAGGGTATAGCGCTCCGGGGGCACCGCATCGAGCAGGTTGGGCTCACCGGTCTCCTGCCCCAGGTTGGTGCGACGCACGGCGAAGGTGACCACCTCGGCGCCGGAGGCGGCGATCGCTACGGCGGTCTCATCGAAGTCCTTGTACTTGCCGGTCCCGACCAGCAAACGCGAGGTGAACTCGCGCCCGGCGATGCGCAGCGGCTGGTCCTGAAAGAAGTCTGTCATCGAGTTTGCCTTCTGTGATTGTCTTCGCTGTGGGGCGCGGGTGGCGTTTAACCGCCGCCGATGGCATGCACCACCTCGACCCGGTCGCCCTCGACCAGGCGGGTCGAGGCATGTTCGCTGCGGGGCACGATCTCTTCGTTCACCTCCACGGCGATGCGGCGGCCGGCGAGTCCCAGGGACTCGACCAGCGCCGCCACCGTAAGGTCGGGCGCCAGACTACGCGCCTCGCCATTGAGCTGGATCTGCATGGCGTTCTCTCTGCGCTTTGGTTGCTGTCGTTGCTTTCATTGTCTGTCAGGCCGGTCGCTTGAGCTGCCTGGCAGGCGAAAATCGCAGCACATCATTGTAGCCGAGTCCGCCCGCTCGGGGTACGGTGGCGGCCATGACGGGACATGAGGAAAACAGGATGCAGGACCGTAGTTGGTGGCTGGGGGCGGCGCTGTCGGGCGCCGTGGTGGTGATGGCGGGGGCCTTCGGCGCCCACGCCCTGGAGGGACAGCTGGCACCGCGGCTGGCGGCGGCCTTCGAGACCGGGGTGCGCTATCAGGCCTGGCACACCCTGGCACTGCTGGCCGTGCTGGCCTGGCGCGCCACCGTGCCCCTGTCGGGGCAGCGGTTGGCCATGGGGCTGTGGGCGGCGGGCATGCTGCTCTTCTCGGGGTCGCTATACGCCATGGCACTGACCGGCCTTGGCGGGCTGGGCATGATCACTCCCGTCGGCGGGGTGCTGTTGATCGCCGGCTGGCTGGCGCTGGGGACCTGCGTGGTCAGGGCGCCCGGCGGCTGATCACTCCGGGTCCGGAAGGGCATAGGTGGCCGTGACCAGCGCCACCGGCGCCTCGTCGCCGGCGGAGAAGAGCTGCACCTCCCCCACCGCCAGACGTCGGCCCAGCTTGAGGATGCGCGCGGTGGCGATGATGTCGCGATCCCCCCGGGGGCGGCGCAAGAAGCGGCAGTGTAGGTCGCTGGTGACCGCCATGGGTTCAGGGCCGATCTGAGCCAGGATCGCCACATAGAGGCAGACATCGGCCAGGCCCATCAGGGTCGGGCCGGAGACGCTGGCGCCGGGGCGCAGGTGCTCGTCGTCGATGGCCAGGCTCATGGTGGCGCGCATGTGATCGACGGCCTCGATGGTCCCGATACGCTGGGGGAATACCTCGTCGAGGAAGTCCTCTATGGTGGCGGCGGTCATCACGGTCATCGCTGGGCTCCTTGCAGTGGATGGGGCGGATTGACGCTCACGTCAACATAACCGAAAGCGCCCCGGGCAGATACCCGGGGCGCTAAGGTTCACGCGTGGCGAAGCGGCGTCACTTGGCCTTGTGCACGGCGCGCCAGTGATGCAGCAGCGGCTCGGTGTAGCCCGCGGGCTGCACACGACCCTTGAAGATCAGGTCGCTGGCGGCCTGGAAGGCACTGGAA
>PWIZ01000271.1 GCA_003560175.1 Halomonas sp.
CCTGCTCGCGCACCAGCTTGATGGCGGCCTCGGTCAGATCACGGATGATCGAGTCGACGTCGCGGCCCACGTAGCCCACCTCGGTGAACTTGGTGGCCTCCACCTTGATGAAGGGGGCCTTTGCCAGCTTGGCCAGGCGCCGGGCGATCTCGGTCTTGCCCACGCCGGTGGGGCCGATCATCAGGATGTTCTTGGGCGTCACTTCCTGGCGCAGATCGGCGTCGAGCTGCATGCGGCGCCAGCGGTTGCGCAGGGCGATGGCGACGGCGCGCTTGGCGTCCTGCTGGCCGATGATGTACTGGTCCAGGGCGTGGACGATCTCGCGGGGGGTCATCTGGGTCATGGTGGCGGCCTTCAGAGCGTTTCGAGGGTGACGTTGTGGTTGGTGAACACGCAGATGTCGCCGGCGATTGACAACGATTTCTCGGTGATCTCCTTGGCCGAGAGGTCGGTGTTCTCGAGTAGCGCCCGGGCTGCGGCCAGGGCGAAGTTGCCACCGGAGCCGATGGCGATGATGCCGCGCTCGGGTTCCACCACGTCGCCGTTGCCGGTGATGATCAGCGAGGCGTCCTTGTTGGCCACGGCCAGCAGCGCCTCGAGGCGGCGCAGGGCGCGGTCGGTGCGCCAGTCCTTGGCCAGCTCCACGGCGGCCTTGACCAGGTTGCCCTGGTACTTCTCCAGCTGCGCCTCGAAGCGCTCGAACAGGGTAAAGGCGTCGGCGGTGCCGCCGGCGAAGCCCGCCAGCACCTCGCCGCGGTAGAGACGGCGCACCTTGCTGGCGTTGCCCTTCATCACGGTGTTGCCCAGCGACACCTGGCCGTCACCGGCCAGCGCCACCTGGTCACCGCGGCGTACGGATACGATCGTGGTCATGGAGGGGAATCTCCTTGAGGGAGCGAGTGGCTCCCGATGACTTGCGGCGCCGCGACGATAGCCCCGGGCGCCGTGAATGAGCTGATGGATGAAGTGCGGGCGCCGGGGGAGGATTTCAACCGTCAGGGGGTGTCAGTTTTGGAGGCGAATCAGCAGCGGCTCGATGCCTTGGGTGACCATCAGGTCCTGGGCGCGGTTGAGCTCGCGGTTATCGTGGTAGGGGCCGACCTGAACGCGATGCCAGGTCTCGCCGCCGGAGGCCTTGACCTCACTGACCTGGGCCAGCAGACCAAAATCGCGCAGCCGGCGTTGCAACTGTTGGGCGTCGGCGGGTTCACGGAAGGAGGCCGCCTGCAGCATGTAGCGGTGGCCGTTGCTGGCGGCGGGCTCGGCCGCGGGTTCCGGGGCGCTGTCGGCGGCCAGGTTGGCGGCGATCACCTGGGCGATGGGGTCGTCGCCGGCCTCGGCGGTGGCCGTCTCCGCGTCGGCAGGCGGCGCTGGCGGGCGCGCCGTTGAGGCGGGCATCCCGCTGCGCGGGGCGATCACTTCGGATTCCGGCAGCAGCGTATAGAACTCGAAGGTGGGCATGCGCGGCTCGCTGGGCGCTTCCGGTACCGAGGGGTCGCTCTCGGTCTCCGGCGGGGCGCTGCGCGGCAGCACCGTGGCCAGAGGGGAGTCCTCCAGCTGCCAGGGCGCCACCCCGTGCTGGTGCTGGGAGAGCAGGAAGCCGGCTACCACGCCGGCCAGGCCCCATGCCCAGCCGGGCAGGCGCCATCCGCCGCGCGGCTTCTTACCGGGCTGACGGCGGCTGCTGGTGGCGCCTCGCCGTTTCGGCGGCGGCTGTTTACGGGTCGCCATGGCTTACATCTCCTCGGGGGCGCTGACTCCCATCAGGTCCAGGCCATTGCGCAGCACCTGTCGGGTTGCCAGGCCCAGGGCCAGGCGGGCGTTGCGCAGGGCGTCGTCCTCGACCATCACCTTCACCGCGTTGTAACAGGTGTGGAAGTCGGCGGCCAGGTCCAGCAGGTATTGGCCGACCTGTTGGGGTTCCCGAGAGGCGGCGGCGTGTTCCACTACCTCGGGATAGCGTGCCAGGCGGTTCATCAGCGCCTTCTCCTGGGCTTCTTCGAGCAGGCCCAGGTTCCCCATGGCCAGGGGGTGATCGAAAGGCAGGCCGTCGGACTCGGTGCGGCGCAGCATGCTGCATACCCGGGCGTGGGCGTACTGGACGTAATAGACCGGGTTGTCGTTGGACTGGGAGCGGGCCAGGTCGATGTCGAAGGTAAGCTGGGAGTCCGCGCGGCGGGCGGCGAGGAAGAAGCGGGTGGCGTCACGGCCCACCTCGTCGATCAGGTCGCGCACGGTGACGTAGCTGCCGGCGCGCTTGGAGAGCTTCACCTCCACCCCAGAGCGGGTGACCATTACCATCTGGTGCAGTACGTAGTCCGGCCAGCCCTCGGGAATGCCCGCCTCCAGGGCCTGCAGGCCGGCGCGTACCCGGGTCACGGTGGAGTGATGGTCGGCGCCCTGCTCGTTGACTACGCTGCCGAAGCCGCGCTGCCATTTGTCGAAATGGTAAGCCACGTCGGGCAGGAAGTAGGTGTATTGCCCGTCGGACTTGCGCATCACCCGGTCCTTGTCGTCACCGAAGTCGGTGGTGCGCAGCCAGAGGGCGCCGTCCTGCTCATAGGTGTGGCCCTTCTCGATCAACCGCTTCACGGTGGCCTCGACCTTGCCATCCTGGTAGAGCGATGACTCGAGAAAGTAGACGTCGAAGTGGACCCCGAAGGCCTTGAGGTCGAGGTCCTGCTCGCGGCGCAGGTAGGCCACGGCGAACGCCTGAATGGCGTCCAGGTCGTCCGGGTCGCCCTTGGCGGTGACGTGGCGGTCGTCGGCGTGGACGGTCTCGCCGGCCAGGTAGGCGTTGGCCACGTCGATGATATAGCCACCGCGGTAGCCGTCGGTGGGCCATCCCTCGTCTTCGGGGTCGGCCCCCTTGACCCGGGCCTGCACCGAGAGTGCCAGGTTGCTGATTTGGGCGCCGGCGTCGTTGTAGTAGAACTCCCGGGTGACGTCATAACCAGTGGCTTCGAGCAGCCGGCAGATGCAGTC
>PWIZ01000215.1 GCA_003560175.1 Halomonas sp.
CCATGCCGCCGGCCAGCATCACCTCGGCGCTGCCGGCGCGGATCAGGTCGTGGGCCAGCATGGTGGCCTTCATGCCCGAGCCGCACAGCTTGTTGACGGTGGTGGCGCCGATGCCGTCGGGGATACCGGCCTGGCGCATGGCCTGGCGAGCCGGCCCCTGCTTGACGCCGCCGGGCAGCACGCAGCCCAGGATGCCCTCGTCGATGGCGGAGGCCTCGATGCCGGCCCGCTCGATGGCGGCGCGGATGGCCACCGCGCCGAGCTGCGGGGCGGTCATGCTGGCAAGGCTGCCGAGCATGCCGCCCATGGGGGTGCGGGCGGCGGAGAGGAAGACGATATCGTTGGATTGGCTCATGGCGGTTCTCCGGGTGTGACGTTATGGCCCTCGGCGGGGCCGCATTGTGATTGTAGGTTGGCAAGCACCGCGTTGACCCGTTCGCAGGGCTGTGCTTTTCTCAGGGTCAACCAAGCAAGCGCTAGTGTAAACGTCGATGAATGTAATCAATGAGTCTCCGCGCCGCAAGGAGCTGACCCGCCAGGCCGCCCAGCTGTTCGTTCAGGAGGGCTTCGACCGCACCACGGTGCGCATGCTGGCCCAGGAGATGGGTATCAAGTCCGGCAGCCTCTTCCATCACTTCCGCGACAAGCAGGAGATCCTCGCGGCGGTGATCGAGGAGGGCACCCAGAACGCCCTGGTAATGGCCCGCGACGCCCTGGCCCGCTGCGGCACCAGCGCCGACGCCCGCCTGCACGCCATGGCGCGCGCCCATCTGGAAACCCTGCTCACCGACCGCAACGCCCATGTGGTGGCCCTCTACGAATGGCGCCGCCTCGACCCCGAGGCCCGTGCCCACCTCAGCCACCTGCGTGACGCCTACGAGACCCTGTGGGAGCAGGTGATCGACGAGGCCCTGGCCGAGGGGCTGATCCACGGGGACCGCTTCCTGGTGTCGCGCTTCGTGATGGGGGCGCTGAACTGGACGGTGCGCTGGTACGACCCCCAGGGGCCGCGTACCCCCGACGACCTGGCCGATGAACTGGTGGCCATGATTACCCGCCGCCCCGCCTGAGCGACGCGTGTCCTCCTCCGTCCCTTATCCTCTGCCCGCCCCCGTTCGCCTCGATCCTGCTCTCTCACAGTGCCCCCGAGCCGCTTTCCGGCGGCCCGCTCGACCATGGTCTAGTCGCTCCTCACGTTCCCGGCCTTGCCCTGTTCGCGCAGAGTCGCTAGCTTGGACCTAGCGCTTGATAGGTTGACGCTTACGTTAACTGAATCTATCCAGAGAGCCTACAACAACCACAATTTGCCAGATGAGGACTGCCATGAGCACGCCAGCGAGCCTTCCCGAGTATCGCGCCTACCTCGAGACCTTCTCCGTCGATGATATGATCGCCCGCCTGGACGATCACCGCGACGGCAAGGCCAACGCCTTCGAATCCTGCTGTGGGCGCCACCTGCGCGCCGGCCGCGGCGAGGTGCCGGCGCTGGTCCAGGAGGATACCCAGGGCAACGTCAACACTCTGACCTACGCCGAGCTCGAGGCCGAAAGCGCGCGGCTGGCCGGCTGGTTCGCCGAGCGCGGCCTGGGCGTGGGCGACCGCATCGCCTGCATGCTGCCGCGCTCGCCGCAGCTGCTGGTGACGGTGCTGGCCACCTGGCGCATCGGCGCCGTCTACCAGCCGCTCTTCACCGCCTTCGGCCCGGACGCCGTGGACTACCGCCTGGGACGCGCCGACACCAAGCTGGTGATTACCGATCACGCCAACCGCTTCAAGTTCGACGGCCTCACCCAGTGCCCGCCGGTACTGACCCTGGGCGGCCCGACCGCGGAGCACGCCGACGACCAGGACTGGGCCGATGCGCTGGCCCACTCGCCCATCGAGGCCACTCCGCCGCGCCTGGAGCGCGACGCCCCCTTCCTGCAGATGTTTACCTCCGGCACCGTGGGCAAGCCCAAGGGGGTGGCGGTGCCGCTCTCCGCCATGACCGCCTTTGCCCTCTATATGGAGCTGGCCGTCGACCTGCGCGACACCGACCGCTTCTGGAACATGGCCGACCCAGGCTGGGCCTATGGCCTCTACTACGCCATCGCCGGGCCGCTGCTGCTGGGCGTGACCACCCACTTCTGCGAGGCGGGCTTTTCCGCCGAGGGAGCGCTGGCGTTCATGAAGCGCCACCACATCACCAACTTCGCCGCCGCGCCCACCGCCTATCGCCTGATGAAGGCCTCCGGTCTGTTCGACGACGCCCACGAGACCCTGGAACTACGGGCGGCAAGCTCCGCCGGCGAGCCGCTCAACACCGAGGTGGTGACCTGGGTGGAGCGCTCCCTGGGCTGTCCGGTCATGGACCACTACGGCCAGACCGAGACCGGCATGACCTGCAACAACCACCATGCCCTCGACCATCCCAAGCATGTCGGCGCCATGGGCGTGCCCATGCCCGGTTACCGCCTGGCGATCCTTGACGCCGAGTACAATGAGCTGCCCCCGGGTGAGCCCGGCGTGCTGGCGGTGGACATCGAGAACTCCCCGGCGCACTTCTTCCCCGGCTACACCTGGCAAGAGAAGCACCCCTTCGCCGAGGGCTACTACCTGACCGGCGACGTGGTGATCAAGAACGAAGACGGCACCTTCCAGTTCGCCGGACGCGACGACGATATCATCACCACCTCAGGCTACCGGGTGGGCCCCACCGACGTGGAGAACAGCGTGATGACCCACCCGGCGGTGGCCGAGTCCGCCGCCGTGGGCCAGCCCGACGAGATCCGCGGCGAGATCATCAAGTCCTACGTGGTGCTGCGCGAGGGGTTCGAGCCCAGCGACGAGCTGGCCGAGGAGATCCGCAAGCAGGTCCGCGAGCGGCTCTCCACCCACGCCTTCCCGCGGGTGATCGAGTTCGTCGATGAACTGCCCAAGACGCCCAGCGGCAAGATCCAGCGCTTCAAGCTGCGCGCCGATGCCGTCGACAAGGCCGTCTAAC
>PWIZ01000234.1 GCA_003560175.1 Halomonas sp.
CACACCGCCTCCAACACCGCCTTCCGCGGTTTCGGCGGGCCCCAGGGCATGATGGTGATCGAGGCGGCCATGGACGACATCGCCCGCCGGATTGGCGAGGATCCGCTGACGGTGCGCAAGCGCAACCTCTATCGAAAGGGTCGCGACGTCACCCCCCGCGACGTTACACATTACGGCCAGACCGTGGAGCAGATCGGCCTGCTCCATGAGCTGATCGAACGGCTCGAGACGAGCAGCGACTACTGGGCACGGCGTCAGTCGGTAATCGACTTCAATGCGCAGAACCCCATCATCAGGAAGGGGCTGGCCCTGACCCCGGTAAAGTTCGGCATTTCCTTCACCGCCAAGCACCTCAACCAGGCCGGCGCCCTGCTGCACGTCTATACCGACGGCAGCGTGCAGATCAATCACGGCGGCACCGAGATGGGCCAGGGCCTGCACACCAAGATCTGCCAGGTGGTGGCCCGTGAGCTGGCGCTGGATCTCGACGCGGTGCGCATCACCGCCACACGCACCGACAAGGTACCCAACACCTCGCCCACCGCCGCCTCCAGCGGCGCGGACCTCAACGGCATGGCCGCCCGCGACGCCTGCCTGACGCTCAAGGCGCGGCTGTTCGACTTCGCCGCCGAGCACTTTTATCAAGGTCAGGCGCTAGACCGTGAGGGGATGCGGCTGGAGGCCGGCCACCTGGTGGCAGGTATTGGCGAGAGCGAACGGCACATCCCCTGGGGCGAGCTGGTGCAGGCGGCCTACCTGGGCCGGGTCTCGCTCTCCGAGAAGGGCTTCTACGCCACCCCACTGATCCACTACGATCGTGGTACCGGCCAGGGCCGCCCCTTCTACTACTTCGCCTTCGGGGCCGCCGTCGCCGAGGTCAGCGTCGATACGCTCACCGGCGAATACCAAGTGGACCGGGTCGACATCCTTCACGACGTGGGCGACTCCCTGAACCCGGCCATCGACCTCGGCCAGGTGGAGGGCGGCTTCATCCAGGGCATGGGGTGGCTGACCAGCGAGGAGCTCAAGTGGAACGCGGCCGGCCGACTGATCTCGGATGGCCCGGCCACTTACAAGATCCCCACCTACGGTGACCTGCCGGCGATCTTCAACGTCGAGTTGATGGAGGGCCACCCCAACTCCATGGCCAGCATCTACCGTTCCAAGGCCGTGGGTGAGCCGCCCTTCATGCTGGGCATCTCGGTATGGTCGGCGCTGAGCGATGCCCTGGCGAGCCTCGCCGACTATCGTGAGGCGCCGCGACTCGACACCCCGGCCACCCCGGAGCGGGTGCTGATGGCCGCCGAGGCGCTGCGCTCGCGTCATAGCGGCTGGCCGCTGGCCTTCGAGGAGCCGACGCCGTGATCGCCGCAAGCGGCCAACGCCCCGAGAGCTGGCACGCCGCCCTGCATCGCCTGCAGCGCGAGGGCCTGCCCCACGCCCTGGCCACCCAGGTGACCAGCGCCGGCTCCACCCCCCGGGAGCCGGGCGCGCGCATGGTGATCACCCTGGATGCCGTCTTCGACACCCTGGGCGGCGGCACCTTCGAATACCAGGTGATCGAGGCCGCCCGACGCCGCTTGTCGGGCCGTGATGGAGAGGTCATCGCCGGGATGAGCCTCGAGGCCTTCTCCCTGGGCGGGCGCAGCGGCCAGTGCTGCGGCGGCTTCGTCAACGTGCTCCTCGAGATCTTCCCCGGCAGCACGACGACCCTGGCGATCTTCGGCGCCGGCCACGTGGGCAACGAGTTGGTGCGCCTGGCCGCCCCGCTGCCCTGGCGGGTGCTGTGGCACGACAGCCGCACGGACATCTTCCCCGGCTGGGCGTCCAACCAGCCGCGTCTCGAGTGCCGTTCGGCCCCCGACCCGGCCGCCGCCGTGGCCGCCCTGCCCCCCGGCGCCCACGCCCTGGTACTGACCCACGACCACGCCGAGGATCGCGCCCTGGTGGATGCGTTGCTCGCCCGTGGCGACTGCGCCTCCCTCGGCCTGATCGGGTCCAGAAGCAAGTGGGCGAGCTTTCGCTCGCGGCTGCGCGATGCCGGCCACACGGAGGCGGCGCTCGACCGGGTACGCTGCCCCATCGGCATGGCGGCCGGAGGCACCGGAGGCGACAAGACCCCTTACGCCATCGCCCTGGCCACCCTGGCCGAGCTCTTGCCGCTGACCGCCAGCGCCGAACGCCCCGATCAGCGCGGCCTCGACTCTGCCGAGCTGCGACGGATGTTTTCTTGATCATGCTGATAAGCCGCCACCCGTAGGAGCGCAATTCATTGCGCGATGGGCGCCGTAGGCCTCCTGACGGCGCCCACCCCTGCCGCCGCTTCGCGGCGGTTCGCCCGATGAATCGGGCTCCTGCATACCAACATGGAAAGAGTCTCTGACATCATGCCAACGAATGACTCGCGCCTGCTGCGCGCCGAACTGCTGAGCTTCGATGCCGACCCCGGCGACGAGGACACCCCCGCCCCGGGTAGCGTGCGTCACTTCTCGGACGGCGGCCTCTGGGTCGAGAATGGCCGCATCCGGGCCATCGACGACTACACCACCCTGGCCGCCGACCTGCCCCCCGGCATCGAGGTGATCGACCATCGCGGCAAGCTGATCACCCCCGGCTTCATCGACAGCCACGTGCACTATGTACAGCTGGAGATCATGGCCTCCTACGGGCGTCAGCTGCTCGACTGGCTCAACGACTACACCTTTCCCGAGGAGCTTGAGTTCGCCAGCCGCGAGCACGCCGAGGCCCTCTCCGAGGCCTTCCTCGACGAGATGCTGCGGGCCGGCACCACCACCGCCCAGGTCTTCTGCTCCAGCCACCCGGTGTCGGTGGATGCCTTCTTCGCCGCGAGCCAGCGGCGCGGGCTCTGCATGCTGGCCGGCAAGGTGCTGATGGACCGCCACGCCCCCGAAGGGCTCACCGACGACACCCTGGGCGGCATCCGCGACTCCGAGCGGCTGATCAGCGACTGGCA
>PWIZ01000283.1 GCA_003560175.1 Halomonas sp.
AAAGTGTTAATTGTAGCTCCGCTGTCAGTCCTGCCTGTTTGGGAAGCTGAGTTTTTCGAAAAGGCGGATTACCCGGTGGAAGTTAAAACACTTACTGGAAGCACGACAGGCAGGGCAAAAATGCTTGAAGAGTTTAACAATGAACAAGCGCTGTCGGTAGCTATAATTAATTTTGAGGGGTACTGGCGGAAAGGGTTGTTTGAAAAGATTGCCGGGTGGTCTCCTGATATGATAATAGTTGACGAATCACAGAAAATAAAAGA
Organism: Halomonas sp.; assembly: GCA_003560175.1. Taxonomy (GTDB): domain Bacteria; phylum Pseudomonadota; class Gammaproteobacteria; order Pseudomonadales; family Halomonadaceae; genus Halomonas. The sequence goes on from PWIZ01000283.1 coordinate 264, forward strand.
CCCATCAGCAAAGCAGTCCAAGGGGTTGCACATTCTCGGGGATCGGTCTCCTTACAAAATGATACTGACAGGCACTCCGGTGACGGCAACGCCGCTTGACTTCTGGAGCCAGTATCGGTTTATTGACCCGAACATCTTCGGCGCTTCGTATTATGCTTTTCGTAACAGGTATGCTCAAATGGGCGGCTACCACAATAAGCAGATAGTCGGATATAGGAACAAAGATGAGCTGGTGCGGAAAGCTCACAGCATTGCTCACAGGGTTACTAAAGAGCAGGCACTTGATTTGCCGGAGCAGATTTCTCAGAATGCGTATTGCTATCTGGAAGACGATGCGATGCGCACTTACAGGCAGATGCTCAAAACTAACGTGGCAGAAATTGAGGATATGACCAAGCAGGACAACGTGGACCGCAGGTTGGTCGCCACCAACGTTTTGACCCGGTTGCTGAGATTACAGCAGATGGTCGGCGGATTCGTTCCCGATACTGAAAAAGAAGGTCGCATGATCCAAGTGAGTAGTGCAAAACTTGACCTGTTGAGGGAGACACTGACGGATCTCCTGCAGGCAGGAAAGAAGGTTGTCGTGTTTGCCCGGTTCGTTGCTGAGATAAAGGCGATTACCGACATGGTTGAAACCGGGAAGTTTAACGGAAGCACGGGTGTTGGCTATGCTTGCATAAGTGGATCAGTAGCACAATCGGAGCGCGGCGAAATGGTCAGGCGGTTTCAGACAGATCCACAGTGCAAGGTGTTTATAGCGCAGTTGCAAACTGCCGGGCTGGGAATTACCCTGCACGCGGCAGACACTTCTATTTTCTACTCGGCAGATTACAATTGGGCATCTTACGATCAATGCAAGGCAAGGTTGCACAGGATTGGACAGAAGAACAATGTTACTCACGTTCATCTTGTTGGAAAAGGCACTGTCGATGAGACAATTTATAAATCTTTGCGTGGTAAGGAAGATATTGCCAGCGACATTGTCGATAACTGGAGGAAGTATTTTGACGTAGAGAACAACGTCTAATCTAAGAGGTTCTAAGCGATTTCAAATCGGTAAGGAAGGTAAATGTATAGGGAGGGGTGGTAAAACTTCACTACGGCTTCACAGTAACAGGAGAGCGGTTTTTATACTAATCGAAAGGGTGATTTTGCATGGAAGAGAGAATTTTTGAGCTTGCTGACAATTTGTCTGAGCTTAACGACAGAAAAAAAGAGCTTGAGCAGGAGTTGAAGGATCTGAAGCAGAATATCTCAGAGACCAATGAAAGCCTCGCTCAGGAAATGGTTAATGAAGAGTTGCAGAATTTCACTCGCAACGGATTGATGTTCTATCTCCAGACACAAACTTACGTCAGTGATGTTGCCTCGGAGCGTGAAGTGTTGTTTGAAAAATTACGCGACCAAGGATTCGGCGACCTCATAAAAGAGACGGTTCACCCGTCAACACTAAGAGGCTTCGTGAAAGAACAAATTGAACAGGAAGGGGGCGATCTTCCGGGCTGGCTCGATGGACTGATTAGCATCTACGAGCAGGAGCAGGTTAGAATGAGAAAGAGTTAAGCGTCACCAATTCAAAAAATAAGGAGACTGAAAAGAATGGCTAAAGAGTTGACAGTAGTAAAAGGGATTCAAGTTCCGCAGGTGTTGAACCAGCAGGATGTAATGGAAGAAATGGACGGAATGACCTTTAATTTCGCACTGGTTAAGATTCCTTCAGGTGGTGGAATGAGTTTTGAAGTTCCCAGTGATGACCCGGAATCTCCCGATACGGAAAAAGAAATTGAAGGCGTGATTGTGCATCACCACCCGATCAATGCTTACTGGGCAGAGGAATACACAGGCGGGAATGAGCCTCCGGACTGCGCTTCGATGGACGGTAAGGTTGGCACGGGTTCTCCGGGCGGAAACTGCAAAACCTGCCCGATGAACGAATGGGGTTCCGGCAGTGATGGTAAAGGCAAGGCGTGTCAGAACAGACGCCGGGTTTATATTCTCAGGAAAGATGAAATGTTCCCGCTGTTGATTTCACTGCCTCCGACATCTCTGCAGAATTTCAGCAACTTCATTTCCCGGTCCATATTGCAGAAGGCACTGCGTTCCTACAGCGTGGTCAGCAAGGTGAAGTTGAAGAAGGCTAAGAGCAGTGGCGGCATCGAATACTCTCAGGCAGTCTGGAGCGTTGCTGGATTGCTTGACGAAAAAACTGCCGCGGATATGAAACAGTATTCGCACGACATTAAGGCACTGGCAAGCGGTGTGCAGATTGAAGATGTTGAAGGCGCAGAGCAGTCAGACAGTGACAGCTTGCATGGATTTTCAGGCACGCTGGTTGACGAATAAGTTACGACACCCCGGGGGTTCTTGACCTCCGGGGTTTATCTTTATAGCAGGAGGGGTGTTCGTGAAGAATTACGATGAATTGATAGATTGGAAGCAGTTTTATAAAGAATACATTGACGGCGACATTCAGATCGACGGCGATGAGCTGAAAGGCAAGTGTCCACTACACCCCGATAGTGATCCTTCGTTTACGGCTAACGTGAAGAGTGGGCTTTTCAAGTGTTACGGTTGTGGCGAATCTGGGAATGGTCAGGTGTTTCTCCAAAAGTACTTAGGGATCTCCAATACAGAAGCGATCAAGTTGCTGAATGGTAAAGCAGGGATCAAGGATGACAAAAAGTCCTCACGCAAAAAATATACTAT
>PWIZ01000226.1 GCA_003560175.1 Halomonas sp.
GTGGAGACCTTCGGCGTGGCGGCAACCTTCGTCTCCTCCACTGCGGTGGACGAAGATGTGATCTACGAGACGGTCAAGGCGGTGTTCGAGAACTTCGACCGATTCACCCGTCTGCACCCGGCGTTTGCCAATCTCAACGAGGAGGACATGATCTCCGACGGCCTGACCGCTCCGCTGCATGACGGGGCGGCACGCTATTACCGGGAGCGTGGCTGGATCGAATGATCCCGGCACTCTCGGCGAGTTATCACCCGTGGTGATCGATGCGCGGACCCCCTCGGGGCGTCCGCGCATCTCGTTGGCGAGCCGGCTTCCTGCCGCCGCAGCGGTAGGGGAAAACCATAAGTCATTGATAGTGGACAGGGCCAGCATATGACCGATGAAAACTCAAAACCCCGAGCGTCGGAGGTCGACCTCGAGGATATGGTCGCCTCCAGCGACTCGGGGGCGCGCAAGCCGGCAGGGGCACCGGGAAAGCTGCTGGTCAGCATTGCAGCAGCCTGGTCGCTATTTCAGCTATGGATCGCCTCACCGCTCCCCTACATGTTTCGCTTCGGTGTCTTCAATGCCACCGAGGCTCGCTCCATTCACCTGGCGTTCGCGCTCTTTCTGGCCTTCATGGCTTATCCGGCGCTGAAGCGCTCACCGCGTGATCGGATTCCCATCCAGGACTGGGTGCTGGCGGCCGTCGCCGCTTTCTGCGGCGCCTATATATTCCTCTTCTACGACCAGCTCTCTGAACGTCCAGGGGCACCAATCACTCAGGACGTGATCGTCGGTGTGGTAGGTATCCTGATGCTGTTGGAGGCCACGCGGCGTGCCCTGGGGCCACCGCTGATGATCGTGGCCTCCATCTTTATTCTCTACTCGCTGTTCGGCCCCTATATGCCGGGTCTCCTGGCCCATCGGGGTGTTACCTTTCAGAGTCTGGTCAACCATCAGTGGCTGACCTCCCAGGGGGTCTTCGGTATTGCCCTGGGGGTCTCGACCAGCTTCGTCTTCCTGTTCGTGCTGTTCGGTGCGCTGCTCGACAAGGCCGGCGCCGGCAACTACTTCATCAAGGTGGCCTTCTCGCTACTCGGCCACTACAAGGGTGGACCGGCCAAGGCCGCCGTGGTGGCCTCGGGTATGACCGGGCTGATCTCCGGCTCCTCGATTGCCAACGTAGTCACTACCGGTACCTTCACCATTCCGATGATGAAGCGGGTGGGCTTTTCTCCTGAGAAGGCCGGTGCCGTGGAAGTGTCATCCTCGGTCAATGGTCAGATCATGCCACCAGTGATGGGGGCCGCGGCCTTTCTGATGGTCGAGTATGTCGGGATTTCCTACGTCGAGGTCATCAAGCATGCCTTCCTGCCGGCATTGATTTCCTATATCGCACTGGTCTATATCGTCCACCTAGAAGCACTCAAGGCCAACATGCAGGGCCTGCCCACCAGCAATCCGGCGCGGCCCTTCCTGAACAAGCTGATCGGCTTTCTGACCGGCCTGCTGCTGCTGATGGCACTATCGTTCGGGGTCTACTATGGCCTCGGCTGGCTCAAGCCAGTGCTGGGTGATGCCACCCCCTGGGTAGTCGCGGTGGCGCTGACGGTGCTCTATGTGTGGCTGCTCAAGGTGGGGGCCAAGTACCCGGAGCTGGAACTGGACGACCCGACGTCGGAGGTGGTCACGCTGCCCCAGACCCGCCCCACCGTGATGGTCGGCCTGCACTACATCCTGCCGGTGATCGTGCTGGTGTGGTGCCTGATGGTCGAGCGCCTCTCGCCAGGCCTTTCTGCCTTCTGGGCGACAGTGTTCATGATCTTCATCATCGTCACCCAGCGTCCGATCATTGCCGCCTTTCGCCACCGCGGGAAGCTCGCCGAGGATATCAAGGAAGGCTTCATGGATCTGTGGGACGGCCTGGTGACCGGTGCCCGCAACATGATCGGCATCGGTATCGCCACCGCAGCGGCGGGCATCATTGTCGGGGCAGTCTCCCAGACCGGCGTGGGGCTGGTACTGGCCGACGTCGTGGAGATCCTCTCCATGGGTAACCTGATGCTGATCCTGCTGCTCACCGCGGTGCTCAGCCTGGTCCTCGGCATGGGCCTGCCCACCACCGCCAACTACATCGTGGTATCGGCCCTGCTGGCGCCGGTGATCGTGACGCTGGGGCAGCAGAGTGGCCTGATCGTGCCGCTGATCGCCGTGCACCTCTTTGTGTTCTACTTCGGCATCATGGCCGACGTGACACCGCCGGTGGGTCTGGCATCATTTGCCGCGGCAGCGGTGTCGGGGGGAGACCCGCTGCGCACCGGCTTCCAGGCGTTCTACTACAGTCTGCGCACCGCAGCGCTGCCATTCCTGTTCATCTTCAACACCGACCTGCTGCTGATCGACGTCGGCTGGCTACAGGGTATCGTGATATTCATCATCTCGACGATCGCCATGCTGATCTTCGCGGCGGGAACCCAGGGATTCATGTTCGCCCGTAACCGCTGGTACGAGTCTATCCTGCTGCTGCTGGTGGCCTTCACCCTGTTCCGCCCCGGGTTCTGGATGGACCAGATCCACGACCCCTACCAGCCCGTACCGCCGGCGCAGTTTGTCCAGGCAATGGGTGATGTCGACGACGGCAGCAACCTGAGGGTGCAGATCTCGGGTGAAGATGCCTTCGGCGACCCCATGACCACCTATATTCTGGTGCCGGTACCAAGGGGTGATACTGCAGAGGAGCGCATGCAGGAACTGGGGATGGAACTCTGGATCGACGGGGATCAGGCCATGGTCGATTTCGTCGAATTCGGCAGCCTGGCTGCGGATCTCGGCTTTGATTTCGATCAGGAGATCATTGAGGTAGCGGCGCCGGTGGATCGTTGGGCCAAGGAGTGGATGTGGATACCGGGGTTCCTGGTGTTCGGCCTGGTGGTGATGCTGCAGCGTCGCCGTCGTGAACCCGGTGCCGGCCAGGCCGCTACCGCCTGAA
>PWIZ01000153.1 GCA_003560175.1 Halomonas sp.
AGACCCTGGCCGAGGTGGAGCGCAGCGCCTGCCCCACCTGCGGCAGCTGCTCCGGCATGTTCACCGCCAACTCCATGAACTGCCTGATGGAGGCCCTGGGGCTGGCGCTGCCGGGCAACGGCACGGTACTGGCCACCCACGCCGACCGCCGTCGCCTCTTCGAGAACGCCGGCCACCGCATCGTCGAGCTGGCCAAGCGCGTCTACGAGGGTGACGAGGCGCACCTGCTACCCCGGGCCATCGGCTCCAAGGCGGCGTTTCGCAACGCCATGACCCTGGATATCGCCATGGGCGGCTCCACCAACACCATCCTGCACCTGCTGGCCGCCGCCCAGGAGGCCGAGGTCGACTTCACCATGACCGATATCGACCGGCTGTCCCGGGAGGTGCCCCAGCTCTGCAAGGTGGCGCCCAACACCCAGAAGTACCATATCGAGGACGTGCACCGCGCCGGCGGTATCATGGCGATCCTCGGCGAGCTCGATCGCGCCGGGGTGCTTGATACCCGGGTGCCCACCGTCTATGGCGACTCCCTGAAGGCCGCCCTGGACGAATGGGACATCATGCGCAACCCCAGCGCCGAGGTGGTGGAATTCTTCAAGGCCGGCCCCGGCGGGGTGCCCACCCAGGTGGCCTTCTCCCAGAGCGCGCGCTGGCCGAGCCTCGACGGTGACCGCGCCACCGGCTGCATCCGCGACCTGGAGCACTCCTTCTCCCCCCAAGGCGGCCTGGCCGTGCTCTACGGCAATATTGCCCTGGATGGCTGCGTGGTGAAGACCGCCGGCGTCGACGACTCCATCCTGGTCTTCGATGGCTCGGCCCACGTGGTGGAGTCCCAGGACCAGGCGGTGGCGGACATCCTCGATGGCAAGGTGAAGGAGGGCGATATCGTCGTTATCCGCTACGAAGGCCCCAAGGGCGGTCCGGGCATGCAGGAGATGCTCTACCCGACCTCCTATCTCAAGTCCAAGGGGCTCGGCAAGGCGTGCGCGCTGCTCACCGACGGGCGCTTCTCCGGGGGCACCTCGGGGCTCTCCATCGGCCACGTCTCGCCGGAAGCCGCCGCCGGGGGGGCCATCGGCCTGGTGGAGCAGGGCGACACCATCCAGATCGATATCCCCAGCCGCGCCATCAACGTCAAGCTCAGCGACGATGAGCTCGCCGAGCGCCGCGCGGCCATGGAAGCGAAGGGCGCGGACGCCTGGAAGCCCGCCGCCCCGCGCGACCGCAAGGTCTCCGCGGCGCTCAAGGCCTACGCCATGCTCGCCACCTCCGCCGACAAGGGCGCGGTGCGCGACCTTTCCAAGCTCGACTGAACCGGGTCAGACCCTTAAATCCGCTTAAGGGTCTGACCCCCGCCGGCTACCAGAAGCCGGTGCTGCTCTCGCGCTGCGCCAGCAGCTTGTCCCGGGCGATATAGAGGGCCGCAATGGCCCGCGCCTCGTGGAAATCTTCCCGGGCGAGCAGCGCCGGCAGCTCATCGATGGCGTGGGTTTCGACGATCAGCGGCTCCGGCTCGTCCCCGGGCAGGCGCTTGGGATAGAGGTCCCTGGCCAGCAGCACCTGCATGCGGTGGCGCATGTAGTTGGGCGCCAGCGACAGCTCCACCAGCGGCTCGATGCTGCGGGCACCGAAGCCGCACTCCTCCATCAGCTCGCGGTTGGCGGCGGTGACGATATCCTCGCCCGGATCGACCAGCCCCTTGGGCAGGGTCAGCACATACTCCTCGAAGCCCGCCGCGTATTCGCGTATCAGGAGCACGTGCTCCGGGTCGGGCATGGCGACGATCATCACTGCGCCGCTGTCGCTGCCGGTCAGGCGTTCGAAGGTGCGCTCCTCGCCATTGGAGAAGCGCAGGTCCAGGGACTCGATGTGGAACAGGCGGCTCCTGGCCACCGATTGGCGGGCGAGAACGCGGGGCTTTTGCGGCCACTCTCGCTCTGATTCGGGGGCGTTGGGCGCGGAGGCCCGGGACCTGGGGACGTTGGACATGGAGGCACCGTTTCTGGGTAGGGAAAGCGCCTGATACAATACCACTCCTTACCTGTCACCTTCCGGGAGTCGCGATGATCGACTGGCGCGCCATCGACACCGTCCTGCTCGACATGGACGGCACCCTGCTCGATCTCCATTTCGACAGCCACTTCTGGCTGGAGCATCTGCCCAGACGCTACATGGAGCTCCATCAGCTCGACGAGGCCACCCAGGAGGTGGTGCGCTCCAAGGTGCTGCACGAGCAGGGCACCCTCAACTGGTACAGCCTGGCTTACTGGGGCCGCGAGCTCGACCTCGACATCATCGCCCTCAAGCGCGAGATTCAGCATCTGATTGGCCTGCGCGGCGATGCCCTGGATTTCCTCAAGTGGCTCAAGCAGGCCCACCCGCGGGTGGTGCTGGCCACCAATGCCGACCGGGCCAGCCTTGAGCTGAAGCTGCCGCTGACCGGCCTGGAGGAGTACCTGGACGCCATCGTCTCCTCGGCGGACTTGGGCGTGCCCAAGGAGGCCCAGGCGTTCTGGCCCGCCCTCCAGGCCGTGGAGCCCTTCGACCCGGCCCGCACCCTGTTTATCGACGACAATCCCCGGGTGCTGGAGAGCGCCCGGGAGTTCGGCATTCGCTACCTGCTGGGCATCAAGCAGCCCGACAGCGCGCGGCCGGAGAAGGAGCTCGAGGAGTTCATCGCCCTTGACTGCTTCGCATCGATCCTGCCCGGCAACCTGCCGCCCGGGCAGGCTCCCGGGGCCGCCGGCACGCCGGGGGAGGGCGCTCATGGAGAGAAAGTATGAATAGCGTGCGGCTCGACAAGTGGCTGTGGGCGGCGCGCTTCTTCAAGACCCGGGCCTTGGCCAAGAAGGCCATCGAGGGCGGCAAGGTGCACTATAACGGCGCCCGGGCCAAGACCAGCAGGAACGTCGAGCTGGGTGCCCTCGTCCGCGTGCCCCAGGGATGGGACATCCTGGAGGTGGAGGTCATCGCGCGTTCTGACCAGCGTCGCGGTGCCCCCGAGGCGCGGGCACTCTATCGGGAGACCGAGGAGAGCGTGGCGCGCCGTGAACGCGAGGCCGAGGCGCGCCGTCTCACCAACCAGGCCATGCAGCACCCGCTCAAGCGCCCCGACAAGAAGCAGCGCCGTAACATTCAGCGTTTCCAGCGTCAGCAGCCTGACGACTAGCCAGAGAGTCAAGATGACCGACCAGATCCAGCGTTTTCTCTTCGATAACACCAATGTTCGCGGCGAGCTCGTGACCCTCGAGCAGGCCTATGCCGAGGTGCTCGCCCGCCACGACTACCCGCCGGTGGTCAATCGCCTGCTCGGCGAACTGCTCGCCGCAGTGGCGTTGCTCACCGACACCGTCAAGCTCGATGGCAGCCTGAGTATCGAGGTGCGCGGCAAGGGCTCCCTGGCCCTGCTGATGGCCGAGTCCAACCCCGGTGGCGAGCTGCGCGCTATCGCCCGCCTGGCCGAGGATGCTCCGGCCCCGGCCGACGATGTGGGCTTCCTCGAACTGCTCGGCGGCGGGCAGATCATGATCACCCTGGACCCCCGGGAGGGGCACCGCTATCAGGGTATCGTGGCCCTGGACCACGACAGCCTGGCCGGCTGTCTGGCCGCCTACTTCGTCCAGTCGGAGCAGCTGCCCACCCGCCTCTGGCTGGCCGCGGACGGTCATCGTGCCGGTGGGCTGCTGCTGCAGCGCATGCCCGACGAGTCGCAGAATCAGGATCTTGACGCCTGGGAACGCAGCGTAGTGCTGGCCGATACGGTCAAGGACGAAGAGCTGCTGGCGCTTGGTCCCGAGCAGCTGCTGCAGCGTCTCTACCACGAGGAGCCGGTGCGGATCTTCGATCCCAAGTCGCTGCGTTTCGGCTGTACCTGCTCTCAGGAGCGCATCGCCTCCGCGCTGCTGACCCTGGGCGAGGAGGAGCTGCGTCAGGTGCTGGCCGAGCACGGCAGCATCGATACCCAGTGCCACTTCTGCCACACCCGCTACCACTTCGATGAGGTCGATGTCGAGGCGCTGCTGGCCGATGGAGAGGGGTCACCCCCTGTGATCCACTGAGGGCATTGCTGCGGCGCACCATGGCTCCTGTAGTGAAACGGCGCCATGTTGTAGAAAAACTACATGAAGTTCGCCCAAAACAGCGTTCCCCGCGGCGATGCTTTTTGCCATAATGGCGCCGCTTTTTCGGCTCGATCGTTTCGCCACCGGACGGGAAATCCGCAGCGTCGATCGATGGCAGGTACCCGCTGCGTCGTCACCGACGCCCGGCACACGAGAGAATCGGCCGCAAGGCCCAGGAACCGACATGACCACACCCCAATCTCCCAAAGCCCACGTCAACCTCAGCAGCGCAGAACTGATTGAGCGTGCAGTGGCCACCGGCGAGGGCCGCCTGGCCGCCAACGGCGCCCTGGTGGTAAATACCGGTGTGCGCACCGGGCGCTCGCCCAAGGACCGTTTCCTTGTTGATGAGCCGTCTACCAGCGCGCAGATCGACTGGGGCAGCGTGAACCGTCCCTTCGACGCCGAGAAGTTCGATGCCCTCTGGGCCCGCGTCGAGGACTACCTGCTGGGCCGTGAGCACTACGTGTCGGAGCTCCACGTGGGCAGCGATCCGGCCTACCACCTGCCGGTGCGCGTGCAGACCGAGACCGCCTGGCAGAACCTGTTCGGCCGCACCATGTTCGTGCGTCCGGAGGCCTACAACCCCTCCGCCAAGGAGGAGTGGACCATCATCAATGCCGCCGGCTTCGAGTGTGACCCGTCCCGCGACGGCACCCACTCCGACGGCGCCGTGATCATCAACTTTGCCCAGAAGAAGGTGCTGATCGCCGGCATGCGCTACGCCGGCGAGATGAAGAAGGCCATGTTCTCCGTGCAGAACTTCCTGCTGCCGGCCGCCGACGTCCTGCCGATGCACTGCTCCGCCAACGTCGGCGAGGATGGCGAGACCTGCTTGTTCTTCGGCCTCTCCGGCACCGGCAAGACCACGCTCTCCGCCGATCAGGCCCGCTACCTGATCGGTGACGACGAGCACGCCTGGGGCCCGGGCACCGTCTTCAACATCGAGGGTGGCTGCTACGCCAAGTGCATCGATCTTTCCGAGAAGAACGAGCCGATCATCTGGAACGCCATCAAGTTCGGCACCGTGCTGGAGAACGTGGTCCTCGACGATCGCCGTGAGCCGGATTACGCCGATGACAGCCTGACCCAGAACTCCCGTGCCGCCTACCCGCTGGAGCACGTCGAGAAGCGCGTGCCCGAGAACCGCGCCGATGAGCCCAACGCCATCGTCTTCCTGACCTGCGACATGAGCGGCGTGCTGCCGCCGGTCTCCGTGCTCACCAAGGAAGCCGCGGCCTACCACTTCCTCTCTGGCTACACCGCCAAGGTCGGCTCCACGGAGATGGGTTCCGCCGAAGGTCTCTCCACCACCTTCTCCACCTGCTTCGGGGCTCCCTTCTTTCCGCGTCCGGCCCGCGAGTACGCGGACCTGCTGATCAAGCGCGTGGCCGAGAAGGACGCTCAGGTCTACCTGGTCAACACCGGCTGGACCGGCGGCTCCTACGGTGAGGGCGGTTCGCGCTTCTCCATCCCCACCACCCGCGCCATCATCAGCGCCATCCAGACCGGCGTGCTGCGTGAGGTTGAGACCCAGCGCGTCGACGGGCTCAACTTGGACGTGCCGCTGGCGGTGCCGGGGGTCGACTCCAGCCTGCTCAATCCGCGGGAGACCTGGGAAGATAAGGACGCCTACGACCGCAAGCGTCAGGACCTGGCCGAGCAGTTCGTCGACAACTTCAAGAAGTTCGACGGCGTCAACGAGGCCATCGTCAAGGCAGGTCCCAGCCTGACCTGATGGCTCTGCTGGGGTCTGGCCTCGGAGGATCGTAGAACCGCCGGCAGGCAAGGCGGTCTGAGCGGGGGAGCGGCACAGCCGCTCCCCCGTTCTGCTGTCTGTCCCCCTGACGGAGAAGAAAAATGAAACGACGGCATTTCCTGGGCCTGGCGGGTGCCACCGGGGCCCTGGCCCTGCTGCCCGGCGTCGCCTTCGGCTTTCCCCGGCTGAGGCTCGAGGCCGCACCAGGGCTCGAACGCCTGGAGCTCAGCGACGCCGAATGGCGCGAGCGTCTTACCCCCGAGCAGTACTGGATCCTGCGCAATCACGGCACCGAGGAACCCTGGTCGAGCCCACTCGACACGGAGTGGCGCGACGGCGAGTACCGCTGCGCCGGCTGCGACCTGCCGCTCTTCGAGAGCACCATGAAGTACGACTCCGGCACCGGCTGGCCGAGTTACTTCGAGCATGTCCAGGGTCATCTGCTGAGCCGGCTCGACTTCAGCATGATCTGGCCGCGGGTCGAGTACCACTGCGCCCGCTGCGGTGGTCACCAGGGCCATGTGTTCAGCGACGGCCCCGAGCCCACCGGGCTGCGCTGGTGCAACAACGGCCTGGCCCTGAACTTCAGCCCGACGGGCTGAAGTTCAGGAGCTGTAAGCTATAAGTGAATCCTTGCCATAGGCCAGGTCATTGGCAGCTTCCAGCTCACCACTCACGGCTCCCGGCGCAGCCGGGCTTGTGATACCTTGTCGCGATTGTTTTTAGAGCATCAGCGAAGGGGTTACATGGACGCCACCAGCCGCATCATCTCGCGCCTCGCCGAGGAGCTTTCCGTTCGCCCGCAGCAGGTCTCGGCCACGGTAGAACTGCTCGATGGCGGGGCGACCGTGCCCTTCATCGCCCGCTACCGCAAGGAGGTGACCGGCGGGCTCGACGACATTCAGCTGCGTAGCCTTCACGAGCGCCTCGGCTACCTGCGCGAGCTGGAGGAGCGCCGCGCCGCGGTGCTCGCCACTATTGACGAACAGGGCAAGCTGACCGCAGAGCTCAAGGGACTGATCCAGGCCGCCGACACCAAGCAGCGCCTGGAAGACCTCTACCTGCCCTACAAGAAGAAGCGCCGCACCAAGGCCCAGATCGCCCGCGAAGCGGGCCTCGAGCCCCTGGCCGATGCCCTGCTGGCCGATCCCACCCTGGACCCCGAGGGCGAGGCGTCCCGCTATCTCCGCCCGGCGGAGGGGGATACCCCCGCCGTGGAGGACACCAAGGCGGCCCTGGACGGCGCCCGTCAGATCCTCATGGAACGCTTCGCCGAGGACGCCGAGCTGGTGGGCCGGCTGCGCGAGCGGCTGTGGCAGGAGGGCGAGCTCAGCGCCCGGCTGATCGCCGGCAAGGAGCGGGAGGGCGCCAAGTTCTCCGACTACTTCGAGCATGACGAGAAGCTCGCCAAGACCCCCTCGCATCGGGCGCTGGCCATGTTCCGGGCCCGCAACGAGGGCGTGCTGACCCTGGCCATTCGGCTGCCGGGCGAGGAGGAGGCGCCGATCCATCCGGCCAAGGTGGCCATTGCGCAACATTTCGAGATCCGTGACCGGGGGCGCGCCGCGGACAAGTGGCTGCGCGACGTGGTGCGCTGGACCTGGCGGGTCAAGCTCTACACCCATCTCGAGACCGAGCTGATGGGGCGGCTGCGCGAGTCAGCGGAGCTTGCGGCCATCGAAGTCTTTGCCTCCAACCTCAAGGATCTGCTGCTGGCCGCCCCGGCGGGGCAGAAGGCCACGCTGGCCATCGACCCGGGCCTGCGCACCGGCTGCAAGGTGGCGGTGGTGGACGCCACCGGCCAGTTCCTCGAGCACGCGACCATCTACCCCCATGCCCCCCGCAATGCCTGGGACGCCTCTCTGGCCGAGCTGGCCCGGTTGGTGGAAAAGCACGACGTGGCGCTGGTCGCCGTGGGCAACGGCACCGCCAGTCGCGAGACCGACCGCCTGGCCGGCGATCTGGTGAAATCATTTGCCGGCAAGAAGGCGCTTTCCAAGGTGATGGTCAGCGAGGCGGGGGCCTCGGTCTACTCCGCCTCGGAGTACGCCTCCCGGGAGCTGCCGGACCTGGATGTCACCATCCGCGGGGCGGTCTCCATCGCCCGCCGCCTCCAGGACCCGCTGGCCGAACTGGTCAAGATCGAGCCCAAGTCCATCGGCGTGGGCCAGTATCAGCACGACGTCTCCCAGCTGCAGCTGTCGCGAAGCCTCGAAGCGGTGATCGAGGACTGCGTTAACGCCGTGGGGGTGGACCTCAACACCGCCTCCAGCGCGCTGCTCTCCCGGGTGGCCGGTCTCTCCCCGGGGCTGGCCGAGGCCATCGTCGCCCGGCGCAACGCCGAAGGCGCCTTCAATAGCCGCAAGCAGCTGCTCGATGTCAGCCGCCTGGGGCCCAAGACCTTCGAGCAGTGTGCGGGTTTTCTGCGCATCATGAATGGCGCTAACCCGCTGGACGCCAGCGCCGTGCACCCCGAGGCCTACCCCCTGGTGGAGCGCATCGCCAAGCAGAGCGGTCGCGAGCTCGGCAGCCTGATCGGCGACAGCGCCACCCTCAAGGCCGTGAAGCCCGCCGACTTCGCCGACGAGCGCTTCGGCGTGCCCACCGTCACTGATATCCTCACCGAGCTCGACAAGCCCGGCCGAGACCCGCGCCCCGAGTTCAAGGCCGCCGAGTTCCGCGACGGGGTAGAGACCCTCAAGGACCTGGAGCCCGGCATGGTGCTGGAGGGCAGTGTCACCAACGTCACCCACTTCGGCGCCTTCGTCGATATCGGCGTGCACCAGGATGGCCTGGTGCATATATCGGCGCTCTCCGATCGCTTCATCGAGGACCCGCGCACGGTGGTCAAGGCCGGCGACATCGTCAGGGTCAAGGTGATGAGCGTCGACCTGGAGCGGGCGCGCATCGGCCTCTCCATGCGCCTCGACGACCAGCCGGACGAGGAGGCCGCCGGCAAGCCGCGCCGCGGCGCCGGCGGCCGCCAGTCTGGGACTCAGCAAGCAGTCGCTCAGAACGCCGGTGGCCAGAAGCCTCCCCGCCGGGGCGGCGGAGGCGACTCGGGAGATCAGCAGGGGCAGATGGGGGCCCTCGGTGCCGCCCTGCTCAAGGCCAAAAAGAAGCGCTAACCTTCCACGCTAATTTTCTCACTACCAGGGGTGTTACCTTGTCCGACTCACTCGCCACCCTCATCGAGCGCCTGGACGGCCCCGCCCGCCAGGGGCAGTTCAGCCGACTGCGCCGCGGCCTCGAGAAGGAGGGGCTGCGCGTCGATCCCGAGGGGCGCATCGCCCAGACGCCGCATCCCGCCGCGCTGGGCTCCAAGCTGACCCATCCGCATATCACCACCGACTACTCCGAGGCGCTACTGGAGTACATCACGCCGGTCACCTGTCGGCCCGTCGATGCCATGGCCTTCCTGGGCGACCTGCACCGTTACACCTACCGGTATCTGGGCGACGAGTTGATCTGGCCGGCCAGCATGCCCTCACGCCTGGACGGCAACGACAGCGTGCCGATCGCCGATTACGGCCACTCCAACGTGGGCACCATGAAGCGGGTCTACCGCAAGGGGCTGGACGTGCGCTACGGGCGCATCATGCAGGCCATCGCGGGGGTGCACTACAACGTCTCCCTGCCCGATGACCTCTGGACGCTGCTGCGCGATCTGGAGGGGGCGACCGATACCCCCATGGCCGACTATCGCTCCCAGCGCTACTTCGGGCTGATCCGCAACTTCCGTCGCCACAGCTGGCTGCTGCTCTACCTGTTCGGCGCCTCCCCGGCGCTGGATCGCAGCTTCCTGCCCGATGGCAAGATTCCCGAGAGGCTCGAGGCCCATGGCGATGAAACGCTGATTTCCCCCTGGGCCACCAGCCTGCGCATGTCCGATCTGGGGTACCAGAACAAGGTGCAGGAGCAGCTCAAGATCTGCTTCAATTCGCTCTCCAACTACGTGAACACCCTGCGTAACGCCATCTCCACCCCCTGGCCCACCTACGCGGCGCTGGGCGTGCAGGCGGGCGATGAGTGGCAGCAGCTCAATGCCAACATCCTGCAGATCGAGAACGAGTATTACAGCGACATCCGTCCCAAGCGGGTCACCCGTCACGGCGAGACCCCCAGCCAGGCCCTGGAGGCCAGCGGGGTGGAGTACATCGAGGTACGCTGCCTCGACCTCAACCCGCTGCTGACCCTGGGGCTGGACGAGACGCAGATCCACTTCGTGGACGCCTTCGTGATGTGGTGCCTGCTCAGGGAGAGCCCCTGGATCTCCGACGAGGAGTGCGAGAGCCTCGATGACAACCGGCGGCTGGTGGTGGAGCGTGGCCGCGACCCCGAGCTGCGCCTGTGCGATCAGGGTCGCGACCGTGGCCTGGCGGAGTGGGGCGGCGAGATCCTGGCCGAGATCGACCAGGTGGCCGGCCTGCTCGATCGGCTGGAGGAGGGCGCTAGCCCCCACCGCGACGCCGTGGCGGCCATGGCGCCGCGCCTGGCAGACCCTGCGCTGACGCCGTCGGGGCAGCTGCTGGCGCGCCTCCAGGAGAACGGCGAAGAGTTCAGCGATGCCATGCTGGCCATCGCCCGGGAGCAAGCCGAACGGCTGCGCGGCGAGCCCATGGATCCCGCCCGGGAGGCGCTGTTCGAGGAGCTGGTGGCGATCTCCCGGCGCCAGCAGGCGGAGATCGAGGGTGCCGACCGCGTCGGCTTCGATGACTTCCTGGCCGACTACTTCGCCCACGCCCGGGAGTCACGGGTCATCGGTGAGGCCGCGCCATGAGGGGCCGGCTGTCTCGCCTGAGCGTGCGCCAGTGGAGTCTCGCCGGGCTGGCCTTCTGTGGGTTGATGATGCTCGTGGCCCTGGGCCTCGAGCACATCGTCGGGCTCGATCCCTGCCCGCTCTGCATCTTCCAGCGGGTGGCAGTGCTCGCCGCCGCCGCGGTCTTTGCTGTCGCCGCCCTTCATAACCCCGCAGGAAGGGGCGGCGCCGGTGTCTACGGCGCGCTGGGGCTGGCGGCGGTGGCCGGCGGTATCGGGGTGGCCTGGCGCCATCTCTGGCTGCAGTCGCTGCCGCCGGACGAGGTGCCCAGCTGCGGCCCCGGTCTGGACTACATGATGGAGCTGCTGCCCTGGCGGGACGTGGTGGCCATGGTGCTTTCCGGCTCCGGGGAGTGCGCCGAGATCGATTTCCTACTGCTCGGCATCTCGCTGCCCGGCTGGACGCTGATCGGCTTTCTGGTGCTGGCCCTCGCGCCGCTGGGCCTGCTGCTCTCGGCGTTTCGCGAGCGCTAGCGAAACGTCCAGAGCCAGGGATTGACAGCGCCCGCGGGGCAGGCGAGTCTGGAGTTCCTGCCGGGCGCAGGAAGCGCCCGGCACCATCGAGCTGGCTCTATCAAACGAAGGGAGGCCCCCATGCTGGAAGATTGCAAGAGCGCCCTGGAGCGCTGGGGTGGCGTGCACAGGCTGATCGACCGCTGGCTGGACGAGCGCCGCGAGCTGCTGGTCCAGTTCGTCGAACTCAAGGACGCCTGCGACGCCGAGCTCGAAGCGGTGAGCAAGGTGCAGATCGACCGTTTCAGCGAGCTGCTGATGGACTACATCAGCGCCGGCCACTTCGAGATCTATCCCCAGTTACGTGAGGAGGCCAAGGCCTTCGAGGACGAGGCCGCCTTGGATCTGGCCGACCGCCTGCTGACGCGGCTGGAGATGTCCACCGAGCTGGTGCTCTCCTTCGACGCCGAGTACGAGAGCCCGGGTCGGGTGCGTCAGCACCTGGGCCGCCTGCCCGCCTGGCTCGAACGCCTGGCCCACGGCCTCACCGA
>PWIZ01000068.1 GCA_003560175.1 Halomonas sp.
AATAAAAACAATGAAAACATTTCCAATTTTATATAAAAAAACCAGTACTGGTAAAATCCAACAATGGGAAGTCAAAGTTCACGGTCTTGGTGACACAGGTGATGCTGTTGTAGTTACCACCAAATTTGGTCAGGTAGATGGTAAAATTCAAGAAACCCAAGAAGTAATTACTGAAGGTAAAAACATCGGTAAAGCCAATGAAACAACACCTTATGACCAAGCCGTAGCCCAAGCACAAGCAAATTGGACTAAGCAATTAAAAAAGGGGTATGTGGAAAGTATTGAAGATGCTATGGCAGGTAAAACCAACGATATTATTACTGGTGGCATATTTCCTACACTTGCACATGTTTTTTCAAAACACGGTCATAAGATTATATTTCCTGCCATTGCACAACCCAAACTTGATGGTCATAGGTCTACCAGTCAAAAAGATGATAGTGTTACTATGTGGAGTAGAACCAGAAAACCTATCTTATCAATACCACATATTGTTAAAACATTGGAAAATTGTGGATTTGATTATAGATTTGATGGTGAATTATATAATCACGATTATCGTAATAATTTTGAGGAATTAAGTGAACGTATAACTCCAAAAGAACCAGTCGAAGGTCATGAAATAATTCAATATCATGTATATGATTTGGCATTACCAAATCTAACCAACTATGATAGATATTTGTTATTAGAATCTATGCGTCCTGTTTTTGAAGGTACACCAGTTCATATTGTTAAAAGTGTTATTGTAAATGACGAAGATGAATTAATGGAAGCATTTGATGAATTCATTAAACAAGGATATGAAGGTTGTATGGTTAGAAATATGGATGGAATGTATCAGTTCAAACGTTCATACGACTTGCAGAAAATCAAAGAATTTGATGATGATGAATTCAAAGTTGTTGATGTTAAAGTCAGTACCAAAGGTAAAATGGCGGGTAAAGCAATATTCGTGTTTGAATTACCAAATGGTGGAACCTTTGACGCTAAAATGAAAGGTAGTTTGGATGATTTGGAGCAATACGCAACAAACCCTGAATTAGCCGTGGGTAGAATGGTTACTGTTCAATTTCAAGGCTATACTAAATACGGTAAACCAAGATTTCCGGTTGCAGTAAGATTTAAAGTAGACATTTAAAATAAAAAATTATGAAACTAAGAGAATTAATTGATGAAATACAAAAGCATTTTCAAATAAAAACAATTGAAAATACCATTAGTAATGAGTATTTTACTTTATATCCACCACATCTTAAGTTATTTAAAGAACAACTACAGAGTTGTGATGAATTTAAGTACGTAGATTTGGAAATATTGAATTTACCAAATATTGTAAATGAAACAGGTGATTTACAAATATCATCAGGAAGTTTGTTGATAACAGATAATATTAAACTAAGTGGAAGGATTTATATATATAGTATTTGGTTAACACCTGAAATGTATTCACCAAATGAAATTATACAGGTTGTAAAAGATAATGCTGGAATTACACCAACAATGTTTGATGAAGAAGATTTTACACCACATAAATATATAATAATGAAGTTTAGTCCTGAAGAATTGCAGAATGTTAAAGCATCTAATGTAGATTCACCAGATAGGTTGAAAAGTTTATTAGAAAAGGTATTGAATAATCCGGCTGAATATCAAGTAAAGGGGAGAAGAGATGTTGTTATTCGAGGTATATTCGAATCAATAGAATCGGATGGTAAAGTAACGAGAAAAAATATTGAATTTCTTAAACAAATTCTGTAACATTACCGGATTATTTTCGTATATTTGTAGAGAGTAGAGAAAATATTGAAAGTTCTTTAAATAATAGATGGGGTGATGTTGCATTGGCAGTCAGTTCATTCGAGAAGTTTGGATGAAATATGCAAAGTTCAAATGAGTGTAGAATGATTACGCAGGGAAGGAAGTCATGAATTCCAACACTGTTGCAGGTTCGATTCCTGCTCACCCTACATTGCGCACAAACAACCACCTAAGCAGTGGGATGGAAAGCAATAAATGCCATACCCTTACAGAAGTAATACTGAGTGGCTGCAAGAAGGGTGACGGTTCGGAGAGACGAACACATGGAGTGGTGACGATAATTGGTAGGCGCACCTGTGAATGCAAAAGTGAACCAATGCACTGTTCGGAATACATAGAACATCAAAAGGGTGAGCAACAGGTTAATGTAGGTTCGATTCCTACCCACTCCACGATTGCTAACAATGTGGCTGATTGTTGAAAACCCGAATAACGTGCCAACTATAGTGAAAAGGAAGCATCGGGAGAAAGGAAAGTTCTCACAAACCTAAGTTTGCCAGTTTGATGAAGATAAAACTGGCATTTTTTTCAAACTAAAATAATTCATATGAGTTGTCAGAAGATTGAACGATATGAAGACGGTAAACCAGTTTACAGGCAAAAGAAATCGTATGAAACACAAGATGATGCGATTGAATTTGCTAAATTTGTAAATTCACAAGACCATGTAATAAACAAGGTAGTGCCATATCTATGTAAACACTGTAATAAGTATCATTTAGGTAGAAATGGTAAACCATTAACTAATAAAGAAAGAGAAAAACGTAAAAAACAATTGAGATATGAGAAAATTAGCTTCAATTCAAAGAATTAAATCACTCTCACCAATTAAAGATGCTGATGTAATTGAAGTAGCACAGGTACTTGGTTGGAAGGTTGTGGTTAAAAAAGGTGAATTCCAAGTAGGGGATTTGGTGGTTTATATGGAAATTGATTCACTTCTTCCTGAACGTCCGGAGTTCGAATTTTTGAGAAAGAATAAATTTAGAATTAAAACAATTCGCTTACTTGGACAGATTTCACAAGGCATTTGTTTTTCGTTGGATATACTTCCGTTGGAAACCAGATGGCATGTACAAGAACTTGAAAAAGCACGTATTATGAATATACCCGGTGCAGATGGTGCTGAAGGTATTG
>PWIZ01000115.1 GCA_003560175.1 Halomonas sp.
CACCGGAGGAGACCAGCACCACTTCGATGCCGCGGCGATGCAGCGCGGCAACCTGGTCCACCCAGCCGCCGATGGCCGCCTCGTCGAGGCCGCGACCGTCGTTGGTCAGCAGCGCGCTGCCGATCTTCACCACCACCCGGCGAGCGCCCACCAGCGCCTCGCGGCCTGCCACCTGCTGCTCGTCGCTTTCCATCAGCTCTCAACCCTCAGCGCGCGTATTCGACCTCGACGTCGCCGTCATCGTCGTCGTCGTCGAAATCGTCATCGTCCGCATCGACCGTCTTGCGCTTGCGGCCAAGGCGCGCCTCGGTGCGGGCCACCGCCTCGTCCTCCATGCGCGCGCGCATCTCGCGGGCGCGCTCGGCGGCCTCCTCGTCCTCGTGCTCCAGCTGGCGCTGTTCGGTCAGCCAGCGGTAGGCCGCCTGCACCAGGGCGGCGGTGCCGTCGGCCGAGATCGCCGAGATGCGAAACACCGGCCCCTCCCAACCCAGGCGCCGAATGATATCGGCGGCGCGCTCCTCGCGCTCCTCGGCGGGAAGCAGGTCGAACTTGTTGAGCACCAGCCAGCGCGGCAGCTCGGCCAGCGTCGGGGAGAACTCGCCCAGCTCGTGAGTGATCGCCTGGGCAGCCTCCACCGGGTCGGACTCATCGAAGGGCGCCACGTCCACCACGTGGAACAGCAGCCGGGTACGGGTCAGGTGCTTGAGGAATCGCAGCCCCAGGCCGGCCCCGTCCGAGGCCCCCTCGATCAGCCCCGGCACGTCGGCCATCACGAAGTGCTCGTGCATGCCGAGCTTCACCACACCCAGGTTGGGTACCAGGGTCGTGAAGGGGTAGTTGGCCACCTTGGGCTTGGCGGCGGAGACGGCGCGGATCAGCGTCGACTTGCCGGCGTTGGGCATGCCCAGCAGGCCCACGTCGGCCATTACCTTCATCTCCAGGCGCAGGTTGCGACGCTCACCCTCGGTGCCCAGCGTGATGCGCCGCGGCGCCCGGTTGGTGGAGGACTTGAAGTGGATGTTGCCCAGCCCTCGACGGCCGGCCTGGGCGACCAGCACCACCTGACCGATCTCGGTGACGTCGGCGATCACCTCGAGGGTATCCTCGTCGATCACCGTGGTACCCACGGGCACCTTGACGTGCAGGTCCTCCCCGGCGCGGCCACTCATCTGGCGACCCATGCCGCCCTGGCCGCTCTGAGCCTTGTAGAAGCGCTGGAACCTGAAGTCGATCAGGGTGTTGAGGGAATCGTCACCGATCAGGTAGACGCTGCCACCGTGGCCGCCATCGCCGCCATCCGGGCCGCCCTTGGGCACGTACTTCTCACGCCGGAAGCTGAGGCAGCCATTGCCCCCCTTGCCGGCCTCCACGATGATCGAGGCTTCGTCGACGAACTGCATCTGTCATTCTCCTGACGGCGGCTGCCGTCTTACCCATCTGGGTATATACAAGAAGGCCCCGCCTGGGCGGGGCCTTCTTGCTGCAAGCCTCAGGCGTCTCAGGCAGAGACGACAGTGACGAACTTGCGGCTTTTCGGACCCTTGGTCTCGAACTTGATCACACCGTCGTTCAGGGCGAACAGGGTGTGGTCGCGGCCGAGGCCGACGCCGGTGCCGGCGTGGAACTTGGTGCCGCGCTGACGCACGATGATGTTGCCGGCGGTGACGGTCTGGCCACCGAACAGCTTCACGCCAAGGCGCTTGGATTCGGAATCGCGACCGTTACGCGTGGAACCGGCTGCTTTCTTATGTGCCATGGAAAAATCCTCCGTTCAGGGGTGGACCGCTTACGCGGAAATCCCGGTGATCTTGACTTCAGTGAACCACTGGCGGTGGCCCTGACGCTTCATGCTGTGCTTGCGGCGGCGAAACTTGATGATGGTGATCTTGTCACCGCGGCCGTGGGACACGATCTCGGCAGAGACCTTGGCACCCTCGACCATCGGCGCGCCGATCTTGATCTCGTCGTCGCTGCCAACCAGCAACACTTCGTCGAAGTCGATGGACTCGCCGGTCGGGACTTCGATCTTTTCCAGCTTGAGGGTCTGGCCTTCCTGAACGCGGTACTGCTTGCCACCGCTCTTGATAACTGCGTACATGCTTTTCTCTCCAGGACTCATCGGGGTTGGCTCTTGATCGGCCTGCGGCGAGTGGCGCCTCTTCTGGCACCATCTGACAGGGAGCGGGATGAGTGGGCCGCGCATTATAACTGCGCGCCGAGGGCGGCACAACCCGCGAAGCCCCTGCCGCCCATGCCCGGCGCAATGCCGCAAAGCGGCTCGCCTTGACGCCCATGAGGGGGCCCCATAGCATGACCGGCAACCCAGGGCCAGAGGGGACCGCCACGCCCCGGCCCCCCACCGACTCAGTTGAAGCCGCCTCCATGACTGCCAACGTCTCCTCACCCGCTGCTGCCCCCTCGCCGATTCATGCCGTAGTGGCCGAGGATTTCGCTGCCGTCAACCGTACCATTATGGACCAGCTGGCCTCGCGGATTCCGCTGGTGGAGACCATCGGCCAATACATCATCGCCAGCGGCGGCAAGCGCCTGCGTCCGCTGCTGGTGCTGCTGGCGGCCCGCTCGCTGGGCTACCAGGGCAAGCGCCACGTGACGCTGGCCGCCCTGATCGAGTTCATGCACACCTCGACCCTGCTGCACGACGACGTGGTGGACGAATCCCACATGCGTCGCGGCAAGGCCACCGCCAACGACTCCTGGGGCAATGCCCCCTCGGTACTGGTGGGCGACTTCCTCTACTCTCGCTCGTTCCAGATGATGGTGGAGGTGGGCTCCATGCGGATCATGAGCGTGCTCTCGTCCGCCACCTGCGTCATCGCCGAGGGCGAGGTGCAGCAGCTCACCAACGTGGGCAACCCGGACATCGACGAGGCGGCCTACTTCGAGACCATCCAGGGCAAGACCGCCATGCTCTTCGAGGCGGCCAGCCACAGCG
>PWIZ01000101.1 GCA_003560175.1 Halomonas sp.
CATGGTGTGACGCTCGTATCAAGGGTGGGTCGGGAGCCGTACGATCATTGCCCGGGTTTTTAACCGCTCGGCCCGCGCCAGGTCAAATCACCGCCTGCCGAGGTCACCGCCCGGCTGCTATCATGCCGCTACGACGAACCGGGCCGCTGGGCCCCAGCAACAGGAGAACTCCGTGTCCGAGAATACCGAATCCCAGTATGACTGGGACCTCTTCGTGATCGGCGCCGGCTCCGGCGGCGTGCGCGCGGCTCGAACCGCGGCGGCGACGGGCGCCAGGGTCGCCGTGGCCGAGGACCGCTATCTCGGCGGCACCTGCGTTAACGTGGGTTGCGTGCCCAAGAAGCTCTACTCCTATGCGGCCCATTTCCATGACGCCTTCGAGGATGCCGGCGGCTTCGGCTGGCAGCTGTCCGAAGCGCCGCGGTTCGACTGGGCGACCCTACGTGACAACAAGACTGGCGAGATCAAACGCCTCAACGGCATCTATGGTCGTCTGCTGGAGGGGGCCGGGGTACGCCTGGTTCAAGGCCGAGCGTGCATCCTCGACCCGCACACCGTCGAGGTGGCCGGCGAGACCTTCAGCGCCGAGCGAATTCTGGTGGCGGTGGGCGGATGGCCATGGGTGCCGGAGTTTCCGGGCAGCGAGTTGACCCTGACCTCCAACGAGGTGTTCGATCTGGACACCTTCCCCGAGCGCTTCCTGGTGCTGGGCGGTGGCTACATCGCCGTGGAGTTCGCCAGCATCTTCAACGGCCTGGGCAGCCAGACCCACCTGATCTATCGCGGCGATCTCTTCCTGCGTGGTTTCGACCAGCAGGTGCGCGAGTTCACCCGCGACCAGATGGCTGCCAAGGGTGTGAACCTGCACTTCGAGACCAACATCGAGCGCATCGAACAGTGCGAGAGCGGGTTGGCGGTGACCCTGACCAGCGGTGAGGTGCTTGAGGTGGATGCCGTGCTGGCCGCCACGGGGCGCCGACCGCATCTCGAGGGACTCGGGCTTGACGCCATGGGCGTCGAGCTCGCCGACAGCGGCCATGTCAAGGTCAACGACCGCTTCGAGACCTCGCAGCCCTCCATCCTGGCGCTGGGCGACGTGTCCGGCGGCCCCGAGCTGACCCCGGTGGCCCTGGCCGAGGCGATGCACCTGGTGGCGCATCACTTCGGCGACTCCCCACCGACCGCGCCGCTGGACTACCGCAATATTGCCACCGCAGTGTTCTGTCACCCCAACATCGGCACCGTGGGGCTCTCCGAGGAAGAGGCTCGCGAGCACTGTGGTGATATCCGCGTCTATGTCACCGATTTCCGCCCCATGAAGCACACTCTGTCGGGTAGCCAGGAGCGCTGCCTGATGAAGCTGGTGGTGGATGACGCCAGCGACGTGGTGGTGGGCGCTCACATGGTGGGCGAGGAGGCCGGAGAGGTAATCCAGGGCATTGCCATTGCCGTTCGCGCCGGCCTCACCAAGGCCGATTTCGATGCCACCGTGGGCATCCACCCCACCGGCGCCGAGGAGTTCGTCACCCTGCGCACTCCGTCGCGTCGCTGAGCTTGCCAATCGACCTTGCATTCAGGCGTCGGGTCACCCGGGGGGGTGGCACGACGCTGCTGCGGCACCCGTTCATTCGGTAGGGTATGGACTAGAATGAAATGAGGAGGGCGGTGCCGGCAAAAAGGCACGGCTCTTCATAATTTTTTATTATGGATGAGGCTTTGTTAAATACCCCCAGATTTGAAATATCACTCATCGCTGGTATGATATTCCACAAATTCGCACAGCGAACCTGACCATGACGACAACTTCCGAGCCCTTCACTCCCTCCTCCGACCTTGCCCGCCCCACCGTGGCGGATGCCGTAGTCGGCGCTGAAAGTTCATCGCTGTTCATTCGTAAGCCCAACCCCGATGATGGCTGGGGTATCTATGAACTGGTCAAATCCTGTCCCCCACTGGACGTCAATTCCGCCTATGCCTATCTGCTGTTGGCGACTCAGTTTCGCGACAGCTGTGCGGTGGCTACCAACCAGGAGGGGGAGGTAGTCGGCTTCGTTTCCGGCTATGTGAAGAGTAACGCACCAGACACCTATTTCCTGTGGCAGGTAGCGGTAGGTGAGAAGGCACGCGGCACCGGCCTGGCCCGGCGCCTGGTCGAGGCCGTCATGTCGCGACCCGAACTGGCCGAGGTGCATCATCTCGAGACCACCATCACCCCCGACAACCAGGCCTCCTGGGGGCTGTTTCGTCGGCTTGCCGGCCGCTGGCAGGCGCCGCTCAACAGCCGCGAATACTTCTCCACCGACCAGCTCGGCGGGGAACACGACCCGGAGAACCTGGTCCGCATCGGTCCCTTCCAGACCGATCGCATCTAATCCCTCAAGTGACGCCATGGTCGGTTTCAGGGCCGGCCATGGGCACGCTCACGTTTTTTTCCTGCCTGCCCATCTACTAACATGAGGTTGCCAATGCATACCCAGATCCTCGAACGCATGGAATCCGACGTACGGACCTACTCACGCTCCTTCCCGGTGGTCTTCACCAAGGCCCGCAATGCTCGCCTCACCGACGAGAATGGCCGCGAGTACATCGACTTCCTTGCCGGTGCCGGCACCCTGAACTACGGGCATAACAATCCGCAGATCAAGCAGGCGCTGCTCGATTATCTGGCTGAGGACAACATCATTCACGGCCTGGACTTCTGGACCGAAGCCAAGCGCCACTATCTCGAAACCCTCGAGGAGGTGATCCTCAAGCCACGTGGACTCGACTACAAGGTTCAGTTCCCCGGACCCACCGGCACCAATGCCGTCGAGGCGGCCATCCGGCTGGCACGAAACGCCAAGGGCCGCCACAACATCGTCACCTTCACCAACGGCTTCCATGGCGTGACCATGGGTGCCCTGGCGACCACCGGTAACCGCAAGTTTCGCGAGGCCACCGGCGGCGTGCCCACCGTGGGCGGTACCTTCCTGCCCTTTGATGGCTACCTGGGCGAAGACACCGACACCCTGGACTACTTCGAGAAGCTGCTCTGCGACAAGTCCGGCGGCCTCGACATCCCGGCGGGCGTGATCGTCGAGACCGTGCAGGGGGAGGGCGGTATCAACGCCTGCAGCCCCGAGTGGCTGAAGCGCCTTGAGCAGATCTGTCGGGCCCATGACATCCTGCTGATCGTCGACGATATTCAGGCTGGGTGTGGCCGCACAGGCAAGTTCTTCAGCTTCGAGCAGGCCGGCGTAGTGCCCGATATCGTCACCAACTCCAAGTCGCTCTCAGGGCTCGGCCTGCCGTTCGCCCAGGTGCTGATGCGCCCGGAACTCGATGTCTGGAAGCCGGGCCAGTACAACGGCACCTTCCGCGGCTTCGCTCTGGCTTTCACCACCGCGGCCGCCGCCCTGAACCACTACTGGCGCGACGACAGTTTCGCCAATGAGGTACAGCGCAAGGGCGAGATCGTCGCTGAGCGCTTCGGCAAGATCGCCGTCTGGCTCGGCACCCGGGGCATCGAGGCCACCGAACGTGGCCGCGGGCTGATGCGTGGCATCGACGTGGGTAGCGGTGAGATCGCCGACAAGATCACCCACCAGGCCTTCGTCAATGGCCTGGTCATCGAGACCAGCGGCCAGGATGGCGAAGTGGTCAAATGCCTCTGCCCGTTGACCATTACCGATGAAGATCTCCAGCAGGGCCTGGACATACTCGAAGAGAGCGCCAGGCAGGCACTGGGGTGATAATCTAAATAGACGGCCCTCGCCGGGCTGTGCTGCGGGTGGGTTTGGCGACCCCCTGTTACGAATACAACTGTCGGAGTTAATCCATGATCGTTCGCAATCTCGATGAGTGCCGCAAGACCGACCGCCTGGTCAAAGCCGAAAATGGCAACTGGGACAGTACTCGCCTGAGCCTGGCCGACGACGGCGGCAACTGCTCATTCCATATCACTCGTATCTATGAGGGCACCGAGACCCATATCCACTACAAGCACCACTTCGAGGCGGTATACTGCATCGAAGGTGAGGGCGAAGTGGAGACCCTGGCCGATGGCAAGATCTGGCCGATCAAGCCGGGCGACATCTACATACTCGACCAGAATGACGAGCACCTGCTGCGCGCCAGCAAGACCATGCACCTGGCCTGCGTGTTCACCCCGGGCCTGACCGGCAAGGAAGTCCACCGCGAGGATGGCTCCTACGCGCCCTCCGACGAGGGCTGAGCCCAATAGCTGCACGACGACGCCCCCGGACCTCAGGTGCCGGGGGCGTCTGTGCTGGTGTCATCGGAATCCACTCCGAGGCGTTCGAAGACGATGGTGATCTCTGCCAGGGTCACACCAAACTTCTTCATTGACGTTCGGTTGATCAGGCGACCGTCCGGCTGCAGGAACATCCAATCGTCCATTGTAAAGGTAATCTCGCGTCCCGAGACCTCAACAGGCAGTCGGTAGGTCATGTTGAAGGCATGGCCGGCCTGGCGGGCTTCCACGGGGCCCTCGACGTCGTTGGCGCTGCCGATCCAGAGGCCGTCGCCCTGGCGCTCGAAGGTCCAGACTCGGCGATCTGTCTCACCGTCGTCGTAGAGAAAATGCTCGTCGAGGACCAGGGTCGTGCCGTCATGTTCGCCATGGATGTCTACCACAAAGCGCCGCTGCACTTCGCCGCGGTAGTCCTGGACCATGCCCCAGGCTCGTGTACGACCGTCGAAGTACTCGCCGATATCGAGCGCCGGTGTAGTGTCCGCGTAGCGATCGACATCGACACTGCTGCAACCGGCCAGCAGCAGGGCAAGCAGGGAGACCAGCAGTGGGTAAAGCCGAATTTTCCGACACATTGATCAAACCTCGTCAAGGATGTGTGTAGATTTTCTCCATCCTAGCCTCGGACAGGACCCAGAACCAGCGGAACAGCGTGACATCGTCCTGGGTGCTTGTACTTCGCATAATGTATATTATGTTAAATCCACTAGGTGGCGGCGCCTCCCGGACTACGGGCCATCGTGGTTTTTTGGCGATTTCCACTGGCCCGGTTGGACAAGCCGGTCGGCGACTCCTTATGATCACGCGACACGCGCCCGCCTCAAGAGATAACCTCGCCTCATGCCACGACGCCTGCTACCCACCGGTGCCCTCGCACTTATTGTGCTACTGAGCACTGGCTGCGCCATGCTCATTGAGCAAAGCGAGCCGGAGCCCGTGCTGGGCCCCGACGAATTTGCACTGCGCATCGATCGCCTTGAATCCGATCTGGTGGCCCGCTGTGATCTGCAGCAGGCGACCCTGATCGAAAACACCCGCCGCCAGGAGACGCTGGTCGCTGACGTGCGTGAGGTCGGCAGCCTGGTCCGACATCTGCGTGCCAATATCGAGCAGCTGGAGCGCGCCGAGGGTAAACCGTCGGTCGCCGCTCGAGAATGCGCTACCGTTGAGACTGCCCTGGGCAGCAAGACCGCGGTCGGCCGCAGCGAATGGATCGGCCTGCCCGATGTGGGCACCTACCTGAAGGCGCGAGTCGATTCAGGTGCCAATACCTCGTCGCTGTCGGCCAGCGAGATCACCCGCTTCGAGCGCGACGGGGTCAACTGGGTGCGGTTCAAGCTTGGTGTCACCGATGATGACGTGGTGGTCGAAGGTGTGCGCGATGAGTGGATCGAGGCGCCGGTCGAACGCCGTGTGCGCATCCTTCAGGCCGCCGGCGAAGAGTCCCGCCCGGTGGTTAGCCTGATGATGACCCTGGGCCCGATCCGTGAGGTCGTGGAGTTTACCCTTAACGACCGCACCCACCTCAGCTATCCGGTACTGCTCGGTCGGCGCTTCTTGATGGACATCGCGGTGATCGATGTTGCCGAGAGCTTTCTCCATGAGCGCCCCGAGTATCCCGGCGGGCGTCCGGCTGACGAGGCCGTCGACGACGAGGAAGACCGGGACGACGAAGAGCGCTGAAGCGCCTCTCTCTCAGTGCTCTGCCGTCAGTGCTCTGCCGCTGTATTGCCAAGGATGATTCATGTCACGACTGCCCTTCTATCTGCTTGTCGGCCTGCTGCTGGTGATGGGCATCGGCCTCAGCGTTCATCGCCACGTTACCCTCGAGGTACCCTGGACCCCCGGCGAGCAGCGGGAGGTGTGGGAGGTTGAGGCGCTAGTCAACTTCACCGCCCAGGACGGCCCGGTGCTGGTCAATATGGCACTGCCTTCACGCCAGCAGTCATTCCGACTACTTACCGAGCACACCGCCTCGCCGGGGTACGGCCTGGCCTTCCTGGAAGAGAACGGCGGTCGCCGCGCCCAGTGGTCGATTCGCGACGCTTCCGGCAACCAGCAGCTCTACTACACCACCCAGATGCTGGCCACTCCAGACGCTCGCCCCCCCGGGATCGAGCCACCGGAGCTGCACAGCGACATCATCTGGGAGCGCCCCTACGACACCGCCGCGGCCCAGATGATCGAACGCGCCTGGAATCGCAGCGCAGACGGCTTCACCTTCGCTCGTGAATTGATTCGCGACTTCGGTGACGAACGCCAGGGCGAGAATTCCCGCCTGCTGCTGACCCAGTTCGAGCGGGGCCCGCTGCTGGTGCGCCTGCTCAACCAGGCCGGCGTGCCGGCCCGGGAGGTCAGCGGCCTGCTGCTGGAGGACGCTCGCCGCCGCCAGACCCTCAGCCAGTGGGTGCAGGTATTCGACGGCGAGCGCTGGGCCTTGTTCGACCCGGCCACTGGCGAACAGGGACGTCCCGATAACCTGCTGCTCTGGGAAGCTTCCGGCCAAGCGGTGCTGGAGGTTCAGGGCGGGACCAACTCGCGAGTCACCTTCTCGATGCTCAACCGCAACCAGCCGGCGGCGGCCGCGGTGCGCAGCCAGCTAGCCGAGGACACCCTGCTCAACTTCTCCATTCATAGCCTCCCCCTCGAGGAGCAGGCGCTATTCCAGACGATCCTGCTGATCCCCATCGGCGCTCTGGTGGTGGTCATCCTGCGCATCCTGGTGGGCATCAAGACCTCCGGCACCTTCATGCCCGTGCTGATCGCCCTGGCCTTCATCCAGACCACCCTGATCACCGGCCTGGTCGGGTTCCTGCTGATCGTGGCGGTGGGCCTGGTGATCCGCAACTACCTCTCCTATTTGAATCTGCTACTGGTGGCGAGGGTGACGGCGGTGATCATCACGGTCATCGCCATCATCTCGTTATTCTCGGTGCTCTCCTACCGCTTCGGGCTCAATGCGGGGCTGACCATCACCTTCTTCCCGATGATCATCCTTTCCTGGACCATCGAGCGCATGTCGATCCTGTGGGAGGAGGAAGGGCCCAGGGAAGTGTTGATCCAGGGTGGCGGTAGCCTGCTCACCGCGGTGATCGCCTTTCTGGCCATGACCAACCCCTGGGTACGCCATATCACCTTCAACTTCTTGGGCGTGCAGATGATCCTGATGGCGCTGATCCTGCTCCTTGGCAACTACACCGGCTACCGGCTGCTCGAACTGCGCCGCTTCAAGCCTATTACCGAGGATTGAGCGCCATGTGGAACTGGACCTCCCCCGGCAAGTTGCGCGCCAAGGGCATCATCGGAATGAATCGCCGAAACATTCGCTATATTGGTCGCTATAACGATCGCCGCCTCTACCCACTGGTGGACGACAAGCTCAAGACCAAGATATTGGCCCAGGAATATGGCATCACCACGCCGGCGCTGATCGGCACCGTTGCCACCCAGTTCGGGGTCAAGCACCTGCGCGAGATGCTGCACGGCCACGACGGATTCGTGATAAAGCCGGCCAAGGGCAGCGGCGGCAAGGGGATACTGGTGATCGACCACGTCGAGGATGGCGCCTTTATCAAGCCCAGCGGCGTCCGACTCACCCTCAAGGACGTCGAACGCCACGCCTCCAATATTCTCTCGGGCCTCTACTCCCTGGGGGGCTCCCCCGACGTGGCGGTGGTCGAGGCGCTGATCAACTTCGACGAGCGGCTCGCGGAGTACACCTACGAGGGCGTCCCCGATATCCGCGTCATCGTCTTCCTGGGCTATCCGGTGATGGCGATGATGCGCCTCTCCACCGCGGCGTCGGACGGCAAGGCCAACCTGCATCAGGGCGCCGTCGGGGTAGGCCTGGATATCGCCACCGGCACCGCCATCCGCGGCGTACAATTCGACCGCACCCGCCTTGACCACCCCGACACCGGTCACGAATTGGCCAGCCTGCATATTCCCGACTGGGACACCCTGCTGCTGCTGGCCGCCGGCTGCTATGAAATGACCGGGCTGCTGGGCTATCTCGGCACTGACGTGGTACTGGACCGCGACCACGGCCCCATGCTGCTGGAGCTCAATGCCCGTCCAGGCCTGGCCATCCAGATGGCCAACGGCGAAGGGCTGCGCCGTCGCCTCGATCTGATCGAGCGTCAGCCGGCGGGGTGTCCCCCCGAAGAGCGCGTGGCCTTCGCCCAGCACCACTTCGCCCGCCGCAGCGAACTCGAGTCAAACGCCGTCTCGGCCGCCCTGGCCGTCTGATGCTCGCTGGCCGGACTGAGGTCCGGCGCGTAGAATGGTGTCCTCATTTCGCCAGTTGATGGTCGTCATGCCAGAACCCCGTGCCCTGCTTGACCAGGCAGCCCAACAGTGCCAGCAGCGCGGCGCGCGCTTCACCCCGATCCGCCGGCGCGTGCTGGAAATGATCGCCGAGGCTCCGGGCAGTCTGAAGGCCTACGATCTCCTGGACCGCCTGGCCGAGGAGCACGCCGCCGCTCGGCCGCCCACCGTCTACCGCGCCCTGGAGTTCCTGATCGACCAGGGGCTGGTGCACCGCATCGAATCGCTCAACGCCTACGTGGCCTGCCCCTGCCCGGAGCACGCCCATGGCTTCCAGCTGCTGATCTGCCGGCTGTGCGGGCGGGTCGAAGAGCTGCACCTTGACGACGTCAACGCCCAACTCTCGCGGCAAGCCCGTGACCTCGGCTTTCGCGTGGAGCGCCAGACCATTGAACTGCTCGGCCACTGCGAAGCGTGTCACGCCGACGCCTGAGCCGACCACCCTGCCCCCTGCCCCCCTTCTTTTCGGATCTTCTGCCATGCCCGATACCTTCAAGGCCCTGGAGCGGGCCGACCGTGACAGCCGACACCCGCTGAACGAGATTCTCGAGGCGGCGCGCTTCAACGCCGAGGGCCTGATCCCCGCCATCGCCCAGCAGCACGACTCGGGGGAGGTTCTGATGATGGCCTGGATGAATCGCGAAGCGTTGGAGGAGACACTGCACACCGGGCGCGTCTGCTACTGGTCGCGCTCGCGCGGTAAGCTGTGGCGCAAGGGCGAGAGTTCCGGCCAGCAGCAGCATCTCAGGGCCGCCGCGCTAGACTGCGACGGTGACACCCTGCTGCTCCAGGTGGACCAGACCGGTCCTGCCTGCCATTCCGGCCGGCGCAGCTGCTTCTACGTGGCCCTGGAGGGCGAGGAGGCCAGGATTACCACGGCCCCGCTAATCGATCCCGACACTCTTTACGGCAAGGTCTGAGATGCCCTGCCTCGCCGCCTGGCTAGCTCGGCTGTTGCGCGCCCTGCGCCGCGGTGTCGGCTGGTTGATGATCGGCCTGGTCAAGGTCTACCAGGTCACGCTGAGCCCGCTGCTCGGCCCGCGCTGCCGCTACTGGCCGAGCTGCTCCCACTACACGGTGGAAGCCATCCAGGTGCACGGGCCGTTCCGGGGTGGGCTGATGGCGCTCCGGCGCATCACCCGCTGTCACCCGGGCTGCGAAGGCGGCATCGACCCGGTGCCGGGCGGGCCCAGCGAACGCCTCTGCCGCGAGGATCCGGAGCTCGACGAGCACTTCCGCCCGCGCGACGACGCCTGCCGTCACCGTTAGCCGCTTCTCTCCTGCCTGTCGTCGCCCGCTACCCGCCCTGGCCAGGTTGCCTGGAGCGATTATTCGCTCTGGCCGATACCGGCAAAGCCGTCAGCCACGATGGCTTCCAGCCGCTCAACGAGAGCCGCGTCATCCAGGACCGGGAAGTCGCGCCGCAGCTTGCCGCTGACGCCGCCATGCTGTCGAATGGCACGAATGATCCGGTCCATATGTTCATCCGGGCCCTCTACCCACTCCTTGATCGCTTCGCGCGTCACATACCAGGCTCGCTGAATGGCCGCCTGCTGGTGCATTTCATGCTCCAGGGTGTAGCGCACGATCTCTTCGAGATATTCGACCTGATCGGTCAGGTCGGGATATCGCCAGGTGGGCCCGGCCTCCTCATAGGCGGAGAAGGTGAAGTCGGATTCGATCCCGTCGGGGTAAGACCGGCGCCGATTGAGGAAGCCGACGGCATCGCCGTAGTGCCGCATCAGAGGGCGTGAATAACGCTCCAGTACCCGATCATATTCGATGCGGCGCATTGAAGACGAAGTGATCGCCGCGGAGATCGGCAGAATAAAGGGCTCCGGCACGGCACCATCGCGTCGCAGGATATCATTGATCAGGAAACGCGAGATGCGCCCGTTACCATCCGCCAGCGGGTGTATGAATACAAAGCCGAAGCTGGCCACCGCCGCCCTGGTGATGGCATCTTCCTGCCCCGTCGACTCGAGGAAATGATTCAATCCCCTAAGCAGGTCAGGGAGCCATGCCCAGGGGGGGCAGACATAGTGCACGACAGCCCCTTGGGTAACGGAGCGACTACCCACGAAGACAGGAGATTGGCGCAATCCCGGCTGAATGGTGGCAACGCCCAGGATGGCGCTCTGGAGTTCGCCCAATGCCTCGGGAGCCAGCGGATCCTCCCATTGCCCGCAATAGGCCTCCATGGCGGCGGCAAACCGCTGTATGCGCCCCTGGTGGCCGCCCTCATGCTCGATCACGAAACTCGCCCGGCTCTCCTTGATGGTCAACCAGACGGCGCTACGGCGGAGAATGTCGGCGCCGAACTCCCCTTCCATGCTTTCCAGCTGGTGACGGATATCATAGTCACGCGACCGCTCGACGCTCGAGGTGCGCCGGACCATGGGGCAGTAGTCCCGCGAGCCGGGGAGGTTGTCGTTGATACGCCACCGCCGGTTGCGCCTCGGGTGTGTTGCCGTCACATAGTCATCGGGGCTCAGGGCATCCCGGTAATTCCCTCCGGTCTCGGCGATATCCAGGCGCGCTCCCGTCAGCCATTCATACAGGAAGCCTGCTCGACGGGCGTACTGCCCGGTAGGTTCGCTACGAACCCATTCTGACAGGCTCTCGGGGGGCAGTTTCTGAAACAGCCGTGCCAGGAACTCGAGATGCACGCCCTCATGCTTGAGGGCAAAGGTGAGATGGCCGGAAAGGGTCGCCGCCGGGCGCATACTCTCCAGATAGGCCTCGCTGCGGCGCCCCTCATGCTCCAGGGTGTGACGAGCGCGGCTAATACGACTCTCGACAGAGAAAGGCTGGACGGCATCGACGTCATAAGTCGAGGCCAACCAGGCGTAGCCAATTTCGTCGCCATTTTGCCGTGCCAAAATGATTATCCCGCGTAAAAAACGATTATTTTTAAAGTCCGGCCTAGAAAAATGATTATGCAGGGGGGCTTATGGGCTCAGGCGGCCTCCTGCTCGGCCACCTCATAGATGCGCTTGAGCATGGCGTTCAGGCCGTTGCTGCGGGTCGGCGAGAGGTGCTTGTCGAGGCCCAGGTCGGCGAGGAAGTGGGGGCTGGTGGCGCGGATCTCGGC
>PWIZ01000074.1 GCA_003560175.1 Halomonas sp.
GGGGTGAAGACACCGTAGTAGTCGCCCTTGCCGGTGAGCAGCTCGCCGGGGGCGAAGGCCACGGCGTCGTGGTGGCCGCGGGCCTCGAGCCCGGCTGTCCGGAAGGCGGCGACCACGGCGGTATCCCGGCGCTGCTCGTCCAGCGGGTACTCGTGATTGAAGTGCAGGGCGTCGGCGCCGGTCTCCCGGGCGATGGCCAGCAGCGCCGCGGGTGCCTCGCGGAAATCGTCGATGTCGCGGTGCAACAGCGGGATGTTGAGGCCCGCCAGGGACTCCTTGAGGGCAGCCACGCCGCGAGCGCGGAAGTCGAGCTGATTGGCGCCGTGGCCGTGGCGCTGCCAGTGGGGCAGGCTGCGCAGGGTGACGGCCACCACCGGACCCCGAGCGGCGGCCGCGGCCAGGGCGCGGTTGTCGGCGACGCGCAGGTCGTTGCGAAACCACATCAGGGTGAGGGGCATGGTGGGCTCACTTCGTCAGGGGTAGTCGGGTCAGGGGCAGCAGGACAGACAGCTCCATCATCGCCTGGTCCAGGTCGTCGCCCAGCACCGCCACGCGGCTCTCTTCCAGGTCGGTTTCGCGGATGCGCGCCACCGGGCCACACAGCGCCAGCGGCACCTCCAGCTGCTCCGCAAGGCGCGGCAGCTGGCGTCGTACCAGGTCGCTGCGACCGGCATGACTGCCGGCCATCAGCACGCCGGCGGCGCCGAGCGCCTCCACCGCCAGGGGCATCTCGCCGAAGGGCAGCGCCGTATCCAGCAGCTCCACCCGATAGCCGTAATCGCTGGCGGCCAGGGCGGCCAGCAGCCGCCACAGGGTCCCCGGGTCGTCGGGCATCGGCACCATCAGCAGCACCGGGCCCTGGGCGCGGGCATTGGCGTGAAGCAGTCGGGTGCCGATGCGAGTGCGCAGGAAGGCCTCCAGGCTGAGTCGCTGCAGGGTGTCGCCGAGCTTTTCGCCCCAGTGCTCTTCCAGCTCCCGCACCGCCGGCGCCCACAGCTCGGCGATGCAAACCGGCACGGGATAGAGCGAGAGCGACTGGGCATAGAGGGTCTCCAGGCGAACCAGATCCAGGGCTTCCACCGCGGTGACCAGCTGGGCGTGCTGCCCCGGCCAGTCGCTGGCGTCGGCCATCGGCGCCTCGCTGACCTCGGGGCGGTCGAGCAGCTCGCACACCTGGCTCACCGGCACCCCACGATTGAGCCACTGCAGGATCTGCTCCACGCGCTCGATATCTTCCCGGGCGTAGAGACGATGCCCCTTGGGGGTGCGCTGGGGCTTGATCAGCCCGTAGCGCCGTTCCCAGGCGCGCAGCGTCACCGAGTTCACACCGGTAAGGCGGGAAACTTCCCGGATCGGGTAGAGCGGCGTATCGCCGGCATGCTGTGAGGGATCGCTCATGGCGGGCAGGACCTCCCGGCCCCGGCGGCGATGGGTGTCTGGACGTAAGACATGACGGACTCCTGTCACGGTCGATTCAGGTGAACTTGGCGACCAGTGCCTCGCCGAGATGGTGGCCCGAGAGCCAGGCGTCCTCGACCCGCGGGCCGCGCCAGCCGTCTCCGCACAGCGCCAGGCCGCTGGCCGAGAGGCGATGGTCGAGGTTGATGGCCTCGCCGCCGGCAAAGACATCGGGTTGGGCGTAGCGCCAGCGGTGGGCACCCAGGGCGCTGGGCTCCGGCAGGCGGACGCCGGCGGGCAGCGCCTGCTGGAAGGCGTCGAGCAGCGCTTCCACCACGGTCTCCTCGCCGTCCTCCAGGCGGGTCTCGCTCCACGCCAGATTGGCCAGCAGGCTCAGACTCTCGCCCTGGCCCTGACGGCCGGGCTTGAGCTGGTTGCGGACCACGAAGCGCAGCCGCGGATCGTTGAGGCGCACCGCCTGCCAGTCATCATCGACGTCGGGTAGCGTGGGCAGGGGCTCGTCGAACAGCGCCCAGGCGGCCCAGCAGGGGCGCTGGATCACCGTCTTGCAGGCCGCCGCCAGTCTCGCATCGTGGGACGCCACCAGGGCGTGTGCCTGGGGGGAGGGAGTGGCGATCACCACCCGGGCGAAGGGGCCGTGGTGCGTGCCGCGCTCATCCACCAGCTGCCAGTGGCCGGCGCTGCCCTCCAGGCGCTCGATGCGGGTCTCGGCCTCAACCGTCAGCCCCTTGGCCAGGTGGCGGGTCACGGCGCTCATGCTCGGAGTGCCGCACAGGCGCTCAAGGTCATCCTCGTGACGCTGCCAGCTGCCTGCCTCCGCCGACCACAGCGAGCCGGGCCAGGGGGCGATGCAGTCGGCCTTGCGCCAGCCCTCCACGGCACGGCGGAAGGTGGCGTCACGGACGCTGAAGAACTGGGCGCCCAGGTCGAGCACGGCATCGGGCAGGCGGCGGCTGGACATCCTGCCGCCGGCGCCGCGGGCCTTGTCGAACAGCGTGACCGGCCTGCCGGCGGCGTCCAGTGCCCTGGCACAGGCCAGTCCGGCGATGCCGGCGCCGATGATGGCGGTAGGGCGGTGAGAATCTGAGCACATGGCAGCGTCATCCTCCAGTGTTTTCGGCTAGACTAGCAGAAGTGTACAACAGCTGTATAACTCATGGCAGATGCCAATCATCTCGGACATGTTTCACAACGGAAATCAGGAGGTATCGATGCGAGTGCTGATCACCGGCGGCAGCGGATTCGTGGGGCAGCGGCTGTGCCAGCGCCTGGTCGAGGCGGGGCATCGGCTACTGGTGGTGTCCCGCGACCCCGAAGCGGTGAGGTCGCGGCTGCCCGAGGGGGCGGATATCCGGCGCTCGGTGCTGGACTTCGTGGATACGCCGCCGGAGGCCATCGTCAACCTCGCCGGCGAATCCATCGCCGCCAAGCGCTGGAGTGACGACCAGAAGAAGCGGCTGATCGACTCGCGGGTCAATATTACCCGCGATCTCGTCATCCTCTGCGAGCAGCTCA
>PWIZ01000017.1 GCA_003560175.1 Halomonas sp.
GCATGGAGCCCGTATTGGGGCAGTGGGCCACCACCTCGCGACCGTCGTCGAGGCGCACGTCAGCCAGGAAGCGCTTGTAGCGGCGCAACAGGATGCCGGGCACCAGTTCGGGGTAGTCCATGAGGAGAGCCTCCGGTTTACTGGCGCGCCAGAAAGCATTCGAGGCGGCCGACCGCCTCCTCGAGACGCTCGACTCCGGTGGTGAAGGCGATGCGCACATGGCGCTCACCGCCCTTCAGGGCGAAGTCGATGCCCGGCGTGATCGCCACGTTTTCCTCCTCCAGCAGACGTTGGCAGAAGGCCTGACTGTCGTCGCTATAGCGGGAGATGTCGAGCCACAGGTAGAAGGCGCCCTGGGGCGGCAGCGAGGGCACCAGCCCCAGTCGTGCCAGGCTCGCCAGCAGGGCGTCCCGGCGGCGTCCCAGCTCGACGCGCCGGGCCTCGAAGATCTCCCGACACTCGGGGGTGAAGGCGGCCAAGGCCGCATGCTGGGCCGGAGTGGAGGCGGCCAGGAAGACATTCTGGGCCAGGCGGGTCAGCGGTTCCACCGCGGCCTCGGGGGCCAGCAGCCAGCCCAGCCGCCAGCCGGTCATGCCGAAGTACTTGGAGAAGCTGTTGACCACGAAAGCATCCGGGGTGATCGCCGCCACCGAGAGCGGCTCGAGATCAAAGCAGAGCCCCTGGTAGATCTCGTCCACCAACAGGTGGCCGCCCCTCGCCGCCACCGTCGTGGCTACCGCTGCCAGTTGCTCGGCATCCAGCATATGGCCGGTGGGGTTCGATGGCGTGGCCAGCATCGCCAGGCGGGTGGCGTCGCGCCAGTGGGCTTCGATCAGCCCGGCGTCCAGCTGCCAGCCGCTCGCCGGCCCCACCGTTACGGCATCCACCTCGGCGCCGGCCAGCGCCATAAAGTGGCGGTTACAGGGATAGTTGGGGTCGGCCATCAGCACCCGGTCGCCGGGTCCGGCAAGCAACTGGCTCGCCAGCAGCAGCGCCCCGGAGGCCCCGGGGGTGACCAGGATTCGCCGCGGGTCCACCGCAGCGCCGAAGTGCTCGGCATAGTGGCCGGCGATCGCCTCGCGCAGCGCGGGAAGCCCGGCCGCCGGCGTGTAGCGGGTGTGGCCCGCGGCCAGGGCCGCCTGACCGGCGACCATTACCGGCTCAGGGGTCGGAAAGTCCGGCTCGCCCACCTCCAGGTGGATGACGTCGTGGCCGGCCGCCTCGCGGGCCTGGGCGGTTTCCAGCAGGCTCATCACCCGGAAGGGGGCAACCTGATCGATGCGTGCATTCCACGCCATGGCGGGCTCCTGTTGCAGACGACTGGCGCCCGGGAGCCTGGCCCCCGCGGCGTGATCACAGTGTCATATGATGAAGGGTCGATAGTGTAGCGACTTTGGTGGCAAGGCCGCCGCTGGCGGGGTTGGCAAGGTTGCAAACCCCTGACTTTTCCGCTAAACAAGCATCCCTTTGGCGTGAGATACCTTGCACCAAGGCAGGTATTGATCACGTGAGATACCTTGCACCAAGGCAGGTATTGATCAGTAGTCACTCAAGTAACGAGGCCGTCCCATGCCAGTAGCCGACAAGAAAGTGGAAGCGCCCAAGAAATTCATCCCCTACGAGCCGGCGGCGGGTGAAGAGTACATGAACGAGCAGCAGCTGGAGCACTTCCGACAGATCCTGCTGGGCTGGAAGCAGGAACTCATGGAAGAGGTGGACCGCACCGTGCGTCATCTGCAGGAAGAGGCGAACAACTACGCCGATCCGGCCGACCGTGCCACCCAGGAAGAGGGCTTCAGCCTGGAGCTGCGAACCCGGGATCGCGAGCGCAAGCTGCTCAAGAAGATCAACGAGACCCTCGACAACATCGACGAGGATGACTACGGATTCTGCGAGGCCTGCGGCGTCGAGATCGGCATTCGCCGCCTGGAAGCGCGCCCCACGGCCACCCTGTGCGTCGACTGCAAGACGCTGGCCGAGCTCAAGGAAAAGCAGCTGGGCGGCTGATCCGGGCATGCCGATGATCTGCATGAAACGTCGTAACGGGCACCCCTGGGTGCCCGTTCGAGTCTCAGACGGAGGCAGCCGTCCATGAGCCACTACCGGGGCCGATTCGCCCCGACTCCTTCTGGCCCGCTGCACTTCGGCTCCTTGGTGGCGGCCCTGGCCAGCTTCCTGGATGCTCGCCACGCCGGCGGCGAGTGGCTGTTGCGCATCGAGGATATCGACCCGCCTCGCTGCCCGGCCGGCGCCGCCGACCAGATCCTACGCCAGCTGGAGGCCTTCGGCCTGCACTGGGATGGCCCGACGCTGTACCAGAACGGCCGGGGCAGCGCCTATCAAGCCACCCTGGAGCGGCTGGTAGAGCTGGGCCTCGCCTACCCCTGCAGCTGCTCGCGCAAGCAGTGGCGCAACTATCCCATCTATCCCGGCTGGTGCCGGGAAGGCGTGCGCGAGCCCGGCAGGCCGGTGGCCTGGCGGCTGCGCAGCGACCTGGGGCTGCGGCCGGTAATATGGCAGGATCGGTTGTTCGACGAGCAGCACTTCGATCCCGCTACGCTCGGCGACGTGGTGCTCAAGCGCAAGGATGACCTCTGGGCCTACCAGCTCGCCGTGGTGGTGGACGATGCCGAGCAGGGAGTCAGTGACGTCGTGCGCGGCTTCGACCTGCTTGATAACACACCCTGGCAGCGCCAGCTGCAGCATGCTCTGGAGTTCCCCGAGCTGCGCTATCTGCACCTGCCGCTGATCACCGGCGAGAACGGCCAGAAGCTCTCCAAGCAGAACCTGGCCCCGGCCCTGCCCACCGACGACGACGCCGTGCGCCCGCTACTGCACGCGGCCCTGGCGGCCCTGGACCAGGCGCCGCCCGCCGAACTTGCCGGGTCGCCGGTGGCCGAGCAGCTCGCCTGGGGGGGCGCCCACTGGGAAATCTCCCGCATCCGCCCAGAGCCGCACCGTACGACCGTCGGCGGCGCGCCCCCGTCCGACTGAGAGGCGCCCATGTACGTCTATCGCATCCTGCTGTTCCTGGTCCTCGGTGGCTACCTGCTCTCGCCGCTGATGATGAGCGGCTGGGCGAGCCCCGGCGTGGCCTGGTACCGCCCTTTCATTATCTGGGGGGTGCTGATCGCCCTGACCCTGTGGCTCGAGCAGAAGAGGAAGCTCGATGAACGCTAGCCTGGCCGGGATGTTCGCCCTGGGCACCGGCTTCCTGCTGGTGCTCTTCCTCTGCGCGCTGGCGGTAGAGCGCGGGGTGATCGGCACGCGCATCACTCGCCACCCGCTGGTCTACACCCTGGCGCTTGGGGTCTACGCCAGTGCCTGGGCCATCTACGGCAGCCTGGAGTTCGCCTCCACCTCCGGCTACGGCTACCTAGCCTACTATCTGGGCGTTGCCGGGGCCTTCCTGCTCGCACCGGTGCTGCTGGTGCCGATCCAGCGCATGACCCGTACCTACCAGCTCACCTCGCTCTCCGACCTGTTCGCCTTCCGCTTTCGCTCGCGCTGGGTAGGCACTCTGATCACCCTGATCAGCCTGCTGGCGGTGCTGCCGCTGCTGGCCCTCCAGGTGCAGACCATCGGCGATGCCATCTTCCTGATGACCGGTGCCGCCTCGCCATCGCTGCTGGCGCTGGCCTTCTGCGTCATGATCGCCCTGTTCGCCATGCTGCTCGGTGCGCGTCAGGGGCGCTTGGATGGCCACCACGACAGCCTGCTGGCGGTGATCGCCCTCTCCTCGCTGGTCAAGCTGGTCGCCATGCTGAGCCTCGGCGCCTTCGCGCTGTTCATGGTCTTCGACGGTCCCGCCGACCTCCAGACCTGGCTCGACGGCCCCGGCCAGGCCTTCCAGGCCGGTGTGGTGCAGCCCGACCCGGCCCACTGGCGCACCCTGCTGCTGCTGTTCTTCGCGGCGGCCCTGTTGATGCCTCACATCTTCCATATCACCTTCACCCAGAACCACTCCCGCCACACTCTGCTGCAGGCCAGCTGGGCACTGCCGCTGTTCCTGCTGTTGATGGCGCTGCCGGTGCCGCTGATACTCTGGGCGGGCCAACGGCTTGGCGCCGACGACGTCCTGCCTTCCGCCTATCTGGCCTTCGGGCTGTCAGAGTCGCTGTGGATACAGTCGCTGGCCTTCATTGCCGGGCTGGCCGCCACCAGCGCCACCATGATGCTGATCGCCCTGGCGCTGGCCGGCATGATCCTCAACCATGTGCTGCTGGTGGCCCACCCCCCCGAGGCCCAGCCCGACCTCTACCGCTGGCTGTTGTGGCTACGCCGCGCCCTGGTGGGTGCCGTGGTGCTGGGCGGCTGGCTGTTCTATCGGACCGTGGGGGTCCACCACGACCTCACCACCCTGGCGCTGGCCGCCTTCGTCGGCATGGCCCAGTGCCTGCCCGGGCTGCTGGCCCTGCTCTACTGGCCCGGCGCCAATCGCAAGGGGATGATCTCGGGCCTGGTGGTGGGCCTGCTGGTGTGGCTGCTCGGCCTGTGGGGGCCGCTGCTCACCGGCCTGCCGGCGCTGGTGGTGATACCTCCAGGGCTCGAGGCCCTGGCCGGCGAGCCGGAATGGTATGTGGTCACCCTGGTCTCCCTGGCCGGCAACGCCCTGGTCTTCATCGTCGTCTCCCTGGCCACGCAGACCTCCGAAGGAGAGCGGGCCGCCGCCGAGGCCTGCTCGGTGGATGCGGTGATCCGCCCCAAGCGCCTGCCCCTGGAGGCCGCCAATGGTGAAGAGTTCAAGGCCCATCTGGCCCGCGCCCTGGGCGACGAGGCGGCCCAGCGCGAGGTGGAGCGGGCCCTCGACGACCTCGGGCTCGGCCCGCTGGACGGGCGACCCTACGCCCTGCGCCGGCTCCGCGACCGCCTGCAGGCCAACCTCTCAGGCCTGATGGGCCCCTCGGTGGCCCAAGACATCGTCGACCGCTACCTGCCCTATCGCCAGGGCAGCAGCGGTGCCACCGAGGACATCCACTACGTGGAGAGCCGTCTGGAGGCCTACCGCTCGCGACTCACCGGCCTGGCCAGAGAGCTCGACGGCTTGCGGCGCTACCACCGCCGCACCCTGGCCCGCCTACCGGTGGGGTTGTGTGCCTTCGGTGAGGATGGCGAGCTGCTGATGTGGAATGATGCCCTGGCCGCCCTCAGCGGCATCGGCGGCGCCAGCGTGATCGGCGCCCGCCGCGACAGCCTGCCGGCGCCTTGGGGCGAGCTGCTCGGCCGCATCCTCGCCGAGTCGCACAGCCACCTCTACAAGCAGCCGGTCACTCTCGAGGGTAGCGTCCGCTACCTGAGCCTGCATAAGGCCGAGCTCGCGGGCGACGACAGCGAGCCCGGCGGCCTGGTCGTCCTCGTGGAGGACCATAGCGAGATGAAGTGGCTCGAGGACGAGCTGGTCCACGCCGCCCGCCTGGCCTCCATCGGCCAGCTGGCCGCCGGAGTCGCCCACGAGATCGGCAACCCCATCACCGGGATCTCGTCGCTGGCCCAGAACCTGCGCTACGACACCGAAGACCCCGAGATCCTCGAGACCGCCGAGCAGATCCAGCAGCTCACTGACCGGGTCTCGCGGATCGTCTCCTCGCTGGTAGGCTTCGCCCACGGGGGGCGCCACCTGGGCGGGCAGACGTTTGTGCCGGTCTCCCTGGACGAGGTCACCGACGAGGCGATCCACTTGATCCATCTCGCCCGCTCGGGCGACGATGTCGCCTTCGAGAACCGCTGCCCCGCAGAGCCCCGCATCCAGGGGGACGCCCAGCGGCTGCTGCAAGTGATGGTCAACCTGCTCGGCAACGCCCGCGACGCCAGCGCATCCGGCGACCGTGTCATCATCGAGGCAATGCCCGAGGGGGGCGGGCTGAAGCTGACCGTCACCGACGAGGGCCATGGCATCGACGAGCGGATGCGCGATCATCTCTTCGAGCCCTTCACCACTACTAAGCCTCCCGGTCAAGGCACGGGGCTCGGCCTGCCGCTGGTCTACAGCATCGTCGCCGAGCACCACGGCCAGATCGATATCGAATCGCCGCCGCCGGGTCACAAGCACGGCACCCGCATCAGCCTCTGGCTGCCGCTGAACCCACAGGAGGGTGAGACACCGCGATGAGCCGGATCCTGATCGTAGAAGATGAAGCCATCATTCGCAGCGCCCTGCGCCGCCTGCTGGAACGCCACGACTATCGAGTCGACGAGGCCGGTTCCGTAGACGAGGCCCTGACTCTGGACCCGCAGCGCTTCGACCTGGTAATCAGCGACCTGCGCCTGCCCGGGGAGCCCGGTACCGGGCTGATCAGCCGCGCAGCCCCGGTGCCGGTACTGATCATGACCAGCTACGCCAGCATGCGTTCGGCGGTGGACGCCCTCAAGCTGGGCGCGGTGGACTACGTGGCCAAGCCCTTCGACCACGACGAGCTGCTCGAGACCGTGGCCCGGGTGCTGCACCTGCAGGCCTCGCGGCGCGCCGAGCCGCCGGACATTACCGAGCCCAGTGGCCAGGCCCAGCCGATGATCGGCAACTGTCCCGCC
The DNA here is from genome assembly GCA_003560175.1 of Halomonas sp. GTDB lineage: Bacteria > Pseudomonadota > Gammaproteobacteria > Pseudomonadales > Halomonadaceae > Halomonas. The sequence continues at coordinate 6,529 of PWIZ01000017.1, forward strand.
ATGCAACTGGTCTATTCGCGCATCCGCAAGACCGCACCCGCCGACGTCACCGTCCTGATCCAGGGCGAGTCGGGCACCGGCAAGGAGCTGGTGGCCCGCGCCCTGCACCAGCAGAGCAAGCGCGCCCGGGCCGCGCTGATCAGCGTCAACTGCGCGGCGATTCCCGAGACGCTGATCGAGTCGGAGCTGTTCGGCCACGAGAAGGGCGCCTTCACCGGCGCCAGCGCCGCCCGCACCGGTCTGGTGGAGGCCGCCGACGGCGGCACCCTGTTCCTCGACGAGATCGGTGAACTGCCCCTGGACGCCCAGGCACGGCTGCTGCGAGTGCTGCAGGAGGGCGAGATCCGCAAGATCGGCTCGGTGGAGACCCGTCACGTGGATGTACGCCTGATCGCCGCCACCCACCGCGACCTGCGCGCCCTGTCGAAGACCGGCGAATTCCGTCTCGACCTCTACTATCGCCTCAACGTGATGCAGATCGATCTGCCGCCGCTGCGTGACCGCGAGGATGACGTGCTGCTGATCGCCGACATCCTGCTGGAGAAGGCCTGCAATCGCCACGATCGCGAGGGCCTGCGCCTCTCACGCGCCGCTCGCCGCGAGATCCACGACTACCCCTGGCCCGGCAACGTCCGCGAGTTGGAAAACGCCCTGGAGCGCGGGGTGATCCTCGCCGAGGGCCACCTGATCCATCCGGATGACTTGGGCCTCTCGCCCCCCAGCGGCACGCCCTCCATCCCACGCAAGTCCCCCCCTCCGGAGACCGAGGCTGCCCAGACCAACGCCGGCCAGGCCAGCGGCGAGGACGACCTCTCCCTTGAAGACTATTTCCAGCACTTCGTGCTCGAGCACCAGGACCAGATGAGCGAGACCGAACTGGCCCAGAAGCTCGGCATCAGCCGCAAGTCGCTCTGGGAGCGGCGCCAGCGCCTCGGCATCCCCCGCAAGAAGAGCCCGCGGCGCAAGAATGACTGAACGACAGGCGTTCATGCGACCATCGTTCATGCGACTAACGCGCAAGCGCCCGCGGCTACCGCCGCGGGCGCTGTCGTACGGGTCCGGGGTTGCCGCCTTGCGCCATTTGTTACCGTCCCACACAGCCCGCGCCCCATTTTGGGGCCAGAGAGGTAACACTCGGCTACTCGCCCGGACAGCGCGCGGAAGACATTCGACACAACCCGCTGATATAAAAGATGTAAAAGTGAACTGGCACGCAGCCTGCTATATATACAGGTAAGAAAAACAAGTTCCGGTGTCAGCGGCTGCACCCCACAACAACAACACTGCAGCCCCGCGTGACAAGGCCCGCTCCGCCAACAACAACACCTGCGGGCCAGTGCCAACAAGGCGCGATTAGCCAACAAGAACAACAGATGACGTGCTCGGCCTCTCGCATACCAACAACAACAAGCTTCGCGAGGAACCGGAGACCAAGGACCCGACGCATCAGCACGGCCGACAACAAAAACAACGGCCGTCGAAGGTGCACCCCCGGCAACAACACCAACAAGTTGGGGGGAGGCAGATCCGCTGCCGTCGTGGTTGGATTATTGTTTTGAATACGAGGCGGTCACCACCAGGAGCGCCAACAAGGACAACAACATAGCTAGCCTGTTCTTCTCCTTAGTGACTGCGGTGCGTATTCAAGGCGATCTGCCATCACGAAGAAGAATCAGCAGCAGGGATGCTGTAACAATGCTTGAAGGGGAGGCCTGCCGGCCTCCCCTTTCTATTGGATACTCGCCTGCTGGGCGCCTGTCATCAATTCCCGCCGTCGTCATGCTATGCAAGGTCCCGGGGGTCCGCTACACTCGGACCCTTTAGTACTCTTTTCTCACGCCATTTTTTCGCACTGCGAGTCGACATCGCCGCATGTTCAAAGGATTTACCCGCTTCCTGCAGAGTCCGGGCGAACGCCTGAAGTCTTTCTTCGGACCCGACAGCGCTGCCGCCAGCCTGTCCGAGCCACGTATCATTCCCCGCCAGGAGCACCCGGTGTCGCGCCAGCACTTCAGCGATGCCGCCCTCAAGGTGCTCTACCGGCTGCACAATGCCGGCTACCAGGCCTACCTGGTGGGTGGCTGCATCCGCGACTCCCTGCTCGGGCGCATGCCCAAGGATTTCGACGTGGCCACAGACGCCACGCCAGAAGAGGTCAAGACGCTGTTTCGCAACTCGCGGATCATCGGTCGGCGCTTCCGCATCGTGCACGTGCGCTTCGGCCGCGAGGTGATCGAGGTCACCACCTTCCGCGGAAAACCCGGCGATGATCATGGCGATCAAATCGCCCAGCAGTCCGACGAGGGGCTGCTGCTGCGGGACAACGTATGGGGCAATATTCAGGAAGATGCCATCCGTCGCGACTTCACCATCAATGCTCTTTACTACAGCATCGCCGACTTCTCGATCCACGACTTCGCTAACGGCATAAGCGACATCGAGGCCCGCACCCTGCGCCTGATCGGCGACCCGGCAACCCGCTACCGCGAGGATCCGGTGCGCATGCTGCGGGCGGTGCGCTTCGCGGGCAAGCTCGACTTCCACCTGGACCCCGCCACCGAGGCGCCGATCCGCGAACTCGCCCCGCTGTTGATGCAGATCCCCCCTGCGCGCCTGTTCGACGAGATCCTCAAGCTGTTCATGGGGGGGCACGGTGTCGAGACTTTCCGGCTGCTGCGCCAGTACGGGCTCTTCGAGATGCTCTTCCCGGAAGCCGCTGAGGCCATGGACGAATTGCCCTGGGCTGAGCCCCTGGTGGAAGCCGCACTGGCCAGCACCGATCGCCGCATCGCCGAGGAACGGCCGGTTACGCCGGCATTCCTGTTCGCCGCCCTGCTCTGGGGGCCCGTGCAGCTTCGCCAGGCCGCTCACGAGCATGGCGGCATGCCGCCGATCCCCGCCCTGCAGGCGGCTTCCCAGCAGGTGATCTCCCGGCAGCTGCAGCATATCTCGATCCCCAAGCGCTTCAGCCTGCCGATGCGTGATATCTGGGACCTCCAGCAGCGCCTGCCGATGCGTCGCGGTCGCCGCGTCTTCCAGACCCGCGAGCACCCCCGCTTCCGCGCCGCCTACGACCTGCTGCTGCTGCGCGAGGCCGCCGGCGAACTCGAACCGGGCCTCGGCGACTGGTGGACCGCCTTCCAGCACGCCGACGAGCATGAGCAGCGTCGCCTGCTGGACAAGGTCGGCGCCAATCCCGCCGGCAGCGGCGCACCGCGCAAACGGCGGCGGCGGCGGCGCAAGCCACGCGGCGACAACGGCGACGCATGAGCCCGCATCGCGCCTGGATCGGCCTGGGCAGCAACCTTGACGATCCGCGGCGGCACGTCGAGCAGGCCCTCGAGCAGCTCGACTGCCTGGCGCTCACCCGCCGCCTGGCCGCCTCACGCTGCTACGCCAGCCGCCCGCTAGGCCCCCAGGATCAGCCCGACTTCATCAATGCCGTGGCGCTGATCGAGACCCGTCTCTCGCCGCTGGCACTACTCGACCAGCTGCAGGCTTTGGAACAGCGCCACCGCCGGGTGCGAGCCCGACACTGGGGTCCCCGCACCCTGGACCTGGATCTGCTACTGTTCGATGACAGCGTGCTTGCCCTGCCGCGCCTGAACGTGCCCCACCCCGAGCTCACCCGACGCGCCTTCGTGGTGGTGCCGCTCCTGGAGCTGGCGCCGGCGCTGACGCTACCGGACGGCCGCCCCCTGGCGGGGTTGGCCGACTCCCTGGAAGACGCCGGGCTGGCACCGCTGTTACCGCCGGCCTGACTCCACCGGTAGTGTTACCTATCGACACGCCCCGGTGATTCAGGTAACAATCACGGGTTTCTTGCAGCAAAGTTACAGGCGGGACAGGCACCCTTCACGCGCCTTCCCTGCTGCCACAACGATGAGAGCACGCCATGAAAACCGTCACCCTGAGCACGCTGCAGGCCTTCAAGCGCGCCGGTGAGTCCTTCAGCTGCCTGACCGCCTACGATGCCTCCTTCGCCCGCGCCACCAGCGACGCCGGCATCGAGGTGCTACTGGTCGGCGACTCCCTGGGCATGGTCCTGCAGGGGCACGCCAGCACCCTGCCGGTCACCCTGGACGAAATCTGCTACCACACCCGTTGCGTGGCCCGCGGCAAGGGCGCCAGCCTATTGATGGTCGACCTACCCTTCATGGGCAACGCCAGCACCGAGCGCCTGCTGGAAAACGCCGGCGAGCTGATGCGCGCCGGCGCCGAGCTGGTCAAGGTGGAAGGTGAGGCATGGATGGCGGAGGGCATCCGCGAGCTGACCCGCCGCGGCGTGCCGGTCTGTGCCCACCTGGGCCTCACGCCTCAGACGGTCTATCAGCTGGGCGGCTACAAGGTACAGGGCCGCGAGGCCGAGCGCGCCACCCAGATCCTCGAGGATGCCCGCACTCTGGTAGCAGCCGGTGCCTCGGTCATCCTGCTGGAGTGCGTGCCGGCAAGCCTGGGTCGAGCCATCACCGAGGCGCTGGACGTGCCGGTGATCGGCATCGGCGCCGGCCCCGACACCGATGGGCAGATACTCGTGATGCACGACATGCTGAATGTCACCTCCGGCCGCAAGCCTCGCTTCGTCAAGAACTTCATGGCCGAGACCGGCGACATCCAGGGCGCCTTCCAGCGCTATCACGAAGACGTCAAGGCCCGACGCTTCCCCGCCGAGGAACACTGTTTCTAGCTCTGGAGTCCCGCCATGCGCACCCTCAGAGAGATCCCCGCCCTGCGTGAGACACTGGCGGACGTTCGTCGTCGCGGCGAGCGCATCGCCCTGGTTCCCACCATGGGCAACCTGCACGACGGCCACCTGGCGCTGGTCGCCGCGGCCCGCGAGCACGCCGAGGTGGTGATTGCCACCATCTTCGTCAACCCCATGCAGTTTGGGGCAGGTGAAGACCTGGATGCCTACCCGCGCACCCTCGAGGAGGATCAGGCCGGGCTGGAGGCGGCCGGCTGCGACCTGCTGTTTGCGCCCGAGACCGCCACTGTTTACCCGCGAGGGCTCGAGGCC
>PWIZ01000108.1 GCA_003560175.1 Halomonas sp.
CCGGCCCCATGGAGAGCGGCCTACCCAACCAGGAGAAGGCGCGCATCCGCCAGCTCTACGCCGAGGGCAAGGTGGGGCGCGACGAGCTGCTGGAGGCGGAGTCCGCCTCCTACCACAGCCCCGGCACCTGCACCTTCTACGGCACCGCCAACTCCAACCAGTTGATGATGGAGATCATGGGTCTGCACCTGCCGGGGGCCTCCTTCATCAATCCGGGCACGCCACTGCGCGAGGCCCTGACCCGCTTCGCCGCCGAGCAGGCGATCCGTAATACCGAGGCCGGCGGCGACTACCGCCCCTTCTATCGGCAGGTCGACGAGCGCGCCATCGTCAACGCCATGGTCGGCCTGCTCGCCTCCGGCGGCTCCACCAACCACACCCTGCACCTGGTGGCCATGGCCGCCGCGGCGGGCCTCACCCTCACCTGGGACGACTTCACCGCGCTCTCCGCGGTGGTGCCAGGCCTGACTCGCATCTACCCCAACGGCCAGGCCGACGTGAACCACTTCCATGCTGCCGGCGGCATGAGCCTGCTGATTCGCGAACTGCTGGGCGCCGGGCTGATCCATGGCGATATTCCCACGGTGTTCGGAAGCGACCTGACCGCCTATACCCGGGAGCCCTTCCTCAAGGAGGGCAAGCTGACCTGGCGCGAGGGCCCCACCGAGAGCCTCGACCCCGAGGTACTGCGAGGCGTGAGCGAGCCCTTTGCGCCCACCGGCGGCCTCACCGTGCTGGACGGCAACCTGGGACGAGGGGTGATCAAGGTCTCGGCGGTGACCGAGGCGCACCGGGTGGTCGAGGCCCCGGCGCGGATCTTCGAGGATCAGAACGCACTCAAGGCGGCCTTCGAAGCCGGCGAGCTGGACCGCGACGTGGTGGTGGTGGTGCGCTACCAGGGCCCCAAGGCCAACGGCATGCCGGAGCTGCACAAGCTCACCCCCTATCTCGGCGTGCTCCAGGACCGCGGCTTCAAGGTGGCGCTGGTCACCGACGGGCGTATGTCTGGGGCCTCCGGCAAGGTGCCGGCGGCCATCCACATGACCCCGGAAGCCCTCGATGGTGGCCCCCTGGCCAAGCTCAGAGACGGTGATATCGTTCATCTGGACGCCAACGCCGGCAGCCTGGAGGTCAAGCTCTCTGCCCATGACTGGGCCGCGCGCGAGGCGAGCGAGCCGCACCTGGAGCACTGCCACGTGGGCTTGGGCCGCGAGCTGTTCGGCGGCTTCCGCCATCTGGCCATGGGCGCCGAACAGGGCGCCTCGGTGTTCGGCGGCTTCGAGGCCGATGATCTGGCGTGCCAGGCCGGCCGGATCCACGACGAGGACGCCTGAGCCAGGGGGGCCTGCCGTGCTAGGCTATGCCGCCACTGCCATACCATGTCCGCTGCGCCGCCAGCTCAGGAGGCCCCATGATTCCCGCTTCGCTCCGCACCCTGCTCGATGACACCCACGGCCAGCGCCGCGCCCAGTGGGCCGGCCGCGAGGTGTGGCTGGCCAATGAAGCCTGGGGAGAGCTGGCCGTCTCGCTCCAGGGGGCCCAAGTCCTGCACTTTTTTCCTTCGTCGCCCGATGCCGCGACAGCTGAAGGCTCTCTTCCCGCGCCGCTCTCTAACGCGTCCGAAGACACGCGAACGCGCGTCAGCGCCTCACGCCCAGGCGAGGGCGAGGGCGAGGGCCAAGAAGCGTTGGTGGCAGGTGGCTGGCTCTGGGTGACACCCACGCCCCAGGACCTGCCTGGCGCCATTCGCGGCGGCATTCCGCTCTGCTGGCCCTGGTTCGCCGACGATCGCTACGCCGATGAGTCGCCGGACCACAGCGGTCCCTTCCACGGCCCGGCGCGCAAGGCCCAGTGGCGCCTGGACGCCGTGGACGAGCACGAGGAAGGCGTGGAGCTTCACCTCTCGCCGGAGACGCCCCTGCACACCCAGCTCACGCCGCGGCTGGTGATCCAGGCCAATGCCAACCGCCTGCACTTGGAGCTGATCACCGAGCACCGCGGCGAGACGCCGGTGAAGATCAGCGGCGCCCTGCACAGCTATCTCGCGGTGAATGACGCCTTCGCCTGTCGCCTCGAGGGGCTGGCCGGCGCCCGCTATCTGGACAAGCTGGCCGGCTTCGCCGAACGCGAGCAGCAGGGCGAACTGGGCGTGCGCGGCGGGCTCGATCGCATCTATCACACCAACGCCGAGCTCACCCTCGACGACAGCGCGCGCCGCCTGCGCGTCGCGCGCCAGGGCAGCGACTCCGCCGTGGTCTGGCAGCCGGGTGACGCTCTGCCCGAGGACACCCCGTCCGATGCCGGCCGGCGCTTCCTCTGCGTGGAGTCCGCCAACACCCGCCTCGACCCGGTGTGGCTGGTGCCCGGTGCCCAGCATCTGCTGGGCACCACGCTATCGCGGGGGTAAGGACCCTACACCCAGGAAGGAAGCGCCCACCTCTGCAGGCGCCAAGGTCAGCTCAGTGATGAAACCGCTCCGCCGCCTCCCGGGCCAGCTCGCGAATGCCGTTCCAGTCCTCGGCTTCCACCAAGGAGTTCGGCGTCAGCCAGGAGCCGCCCACGCACATCACGTTCTTGAGCGCCAGGTAGTCCTCGGCGTTCTCGAGGTTGATGCCGCCGGTGGGGCAGAAGCGCGCCTCGGAGATCGGGCCGGCGAAGGCCTTGAGCGCCTTGACGCCGCCGCTGGCCTCGGCGGGGAAGAACTTGAAGCGGCGGTAGCCGTGCTGCCAGCCGGTCATCAGCTCGGAGACGGTGGCCACGCCGGGCAGCATCGGTACCGGGCTGGTCACGCCGTAGCGGTAGAGCGCCTCGGTGCTCCCCGGGGTGACCACGAAATCGGCGCCGGCCTGCTCGGCCTGGCGATACTGGGCCGGGGTGAGCACGGTACCCACGCCCACGCTGGCCTGGGGCAGCG
>PWIZ01000034.1 GCA_003560175.1 Halomonas sp.
CGTCATGCAAAACGAGAAGGAGAAGACCCGCCATGCGCTTTGTTCCACGTTTTACCGATGGCCAGGAATTTCCCCATGCGCTCGGCAAGATCGTCTGCGTCGGCCGCAACTATGCCGATCATGCCCGGGAGCTCGATAATCCGGTGCCCAGTGAGCCGCTGCTGTTAATCAAGCCGGCCACCTGCGCCGTCCCGCTGGAGGAGCCCATCGATGCCCCCTTTACCCGGGGCGAGGTGCACTACGAGGTCGAGCTGGCGCTGCTAGTCGGCGAGGAGCTCTCCCACGCCACTGCCGATGAGGCCGAGCGCGCCATCGTCGGCATCGGCCTGGGGCTGGACCTGACCCTGCGGGATCTTCAGACCCGCCTCAAGGAGAAGGGGCACCCCTGGGAGACCTCCAAGGCCTTCGACGGTGCCTGCCCGCTCTCCGCCTTCCAGCCGCTTTCTCAGGTGCCCAATTGGAGCGCCCTGGTGTTTACCCTCGAGATCGACGGTGAGCCCCGCCAGCGCGGTGAGGGAGCCGACATGCTGTTCCCGGTGCCCACCCTGGTGGCCGAAATGAGCCGTCACTTCACCCTGCTGCCGGGCGACGTGGTGCTGACCGGCACCCCGGCCGGGGTCGGTCCGCTGTCGCGTGGCGCCGAGCTACACTTCACCCTGACCGGCGGCCTGGAGATCATCACTCACGTGGTGGAGTGATTCCGCAGAAATCCCATTGTCGCACCAGACAACGACGCCCCGCAGCATGGCTGCGGGGCGTCGTTGTGTTCAGGGGGAGCGGTGGTCGGTTACTCGAGGTAGGTATACCCGGCCAGCCCCTCGGAGAGATCGTTGAGGAAGCGCTGCTGCTCGGCCTCCTACAGGCCGCTGGCGGCGAGCTGCTCGGCGAGATTGCTGCGCAGCACGTCGGCGTCGAAGTTGACGTAGCTGAGCACGTCGGCCACACGGTCGCCCTGCTGGATATGGCTGAAGGTCCAGCCACCGTCCTCGGCCAGGGTGGCGTCTACCGAGTCGGTGTCGCCGAACAGGTTGTGCAGGTCGCCGAGGATCTCCTGGTAAGCGCCCACCAGGAAGAAGCCCAGCAGCTGCTCGTCGCCCTCCTGCCACTCGGGCAGGGGTAGGGTGGTCTCCACGCCCTGGCCATCCACATAGCCGTCGATGCGCCCATCGCTGTCGCAGGTAATGTCCTGAATTACCCCGCGGCGCACCGGCTCCTGGTCGAGGCCAGTCAGCGGCAGCACCGGGAAGATCTGCTGGATGCCCCAGACGTCGGGCACCGACTGGAACAGCGAGAAGTTGACGAACAGCTTGTCGGCGAGCTTTTCGGCCAGCTCATCGGCGATCTCGCGATGGGCGCGGTTGCGAGTGTCGAGACGGGCGCGCAGCCTCGCGCAGGCGGCGAAATAGACCCCCTCGCCCTCGGCCCGGGCCTTGATGTCGGTCATGCCGATCACGAAGCGCTCATGGAGATCGCCCATGGCCTGCACCAGGTCATGCCACGCCTCGACCAGGCCGCGCGGCTCCACCTGCTCATGGAGCAGGTCGTGGACCCGCCATAGCTCCTTGACCTGAGGATCGTCTTCGACGCGACGCTCCGGGGCGGTTTCACTGATTCGCTCCTCGCCGATCACATTGGTGATCAGCACCGCGTGGTGCGCGGTCAGCGCACGGCCCGATTCGCTGATCAGGTGCGGCTCGGGCAGGTCGCGCTCCTGGCAGGCCAGGCGGAAGGCATAGACCACGTTGCGCGCATACTCGAGCATCGAGTAGTTGACCGAGCAGAAGCTGCGCGAGCGGGTGCCCTCGTAGTCGACGCCCAGGCCGCCGCCCACGTCCACGGTGTCCACCGGGGCCCCCAGCTCCACCAGGCTCTGGTAAAAACGCGCGCACTCGCGCAGGCCACGCTGGATGTCGCGGATGTTGGCGATCTGCGAGCCGAGGTGAAAGTGGACCAGCTGCAGGCTTTCCAGGGCGTTGGCATCGCGCAGCTGGTCCACGACCGCCAGGATCTGGCTGGCGGTGAGGCCGAACTTGGACTTCTCGCCGCCGGTGTTCTGCCAGCGGCCGCGGCCCACGGTGGCCAGGCGGGCGCGCAGGCCGATACGCGGCTTGACGCCGAGCTCGGCGGCCTCCTCAAGGATCAGCGGCAGCTCCGAGAGTTTCTCCACCACCAGGTAGACGCGGTGGCCGAGCTTCTCGCCCATCAGCGCGAGGCGCACGTACTCCCGGTCCTTGTAGCCGTTGCAGACGATCAGCGAGGGACCGTCTCCGGAAAGCGCCAACACGGCGAGTAGCTCCGGCTTGCTGCCGGCTTCCAGGCCCACTCGGTCACGGCCGCGCTCGGGCGTGGCGAGGATCTCCTCCACCACCCGGCGCTGCTGGTTGACCTTGATCGGGTAGACGGCGGTATAGCCGCCACTGAACTCTTCCTCGAGCATGGCGGTGTCGAAGGCGGCGCACAGCTGCTCGACGCGGTCGTGGAGGATGTCGATGAAGCGCACCAGCACCGGCAGACGCAGGCCGGCGGCCTTGAGCTGCGCGATCAGGTCATCCAGCGGCAGGGCCGGGCCCTCGATCTCACTGCCCAAGGGGCGCACCAGGGCGTGTCCGGAGTCGTCCACGTCAAAGTAGCCGCTGCCCCACTGGTCGATATTCCAGACGCGCCGCGCGCGCTTTGCCGGGCTGCCGGCACTGGCCATGGAGAGACTCATGCATTCACCTCCGGGAGGGGGAGAGCACCGTGCTCAAGGCGGGCCTTGAGGATGGTGCGGAAGCGTTCGGGGTCATGGGGAGTGAGATCGTGAGCCGGTGGATCCACGTAGACCACCAGTAGCCGCGACAGCCAGTAGCGCAGGGCGGTCATGCGCAGCATCATCGGCCACGCCTTGCGCTCGGCCGCGGTGAGCGGGCGGCGCGCCTGGTAGGCGGTGAGGAGGGCGTCGTGGCGCTCGGCATCCAGGCGACCGTCGGAGTCGGTGGCCCAGTCATTGATGACGATGGCCAGGTCGAACAGCAGGTCGCCGGTGCAGCCGTTGTAGAAGTCGATGATGCCGCTCAGCCGGTCGCCCTCATAAAGGGTGTTGTCGCGGAACAGGTCGCCGTGCAGGGTGCCCTGGGGGAGTTCGGGAGCGTTACCGAAGGCATCCTGATAGATCTCGACCTCGTCCTTCATCAGGGTCTGGTCTTCCGGGGAGAGGTAGACCAGCACCTTGTGGTGCATGGGCAGCAGCCAGTGCAGATCCCGCGGGTTGGGGCGGTGGCCAGGGAAGTGCCGCGACACCTTGTGCATATGGCCCAGGGCATCTCCCAGGGCCGCGCACTGAGCCAGGTCAGGCGCCTTGGGATGCTTGCCCGGCAGGCGCGGGAAGAGCAGGGCGGGCTTGCCTGCCAGGCGATGCAGCGCCACCCCCTCACGATCATGTAGCGGTCCCGGCACCGGCAAGCGGTGCTCGTCCAGATAGTCGAGGAGGTCGACGAAAAACGGCAACTCGCCAAACTCGCCCTGCTCGAACAGGGTCAGCACCAGTTGGCGTTGGTCGGTGGTGACGAAGAAGGTACTGTTCTCGGTGCCGGCGGGTACGCCTTCCAGGGAGACCAGCGAGCCAGCATCGAAGCGTGCCAGGAAGTCCGCGACCTGAGTCTCGGATAGCGGTGTGAATACGGCCATGTGTCTCTCACCCGGGAATGCCAAGCCGCCTATTGTAGCGACTTGGCCGAGTGATGCACGTGTCGTGGCCCCTAGTCAGAAGCGACGCAGGATCCACTGCGGAACGGCGAGGCGATCGCCATCCTGGCGTTCGAAGTTGCCGTCGCCGTCATGGTCTACCAGATAGTAGGAGGGGCCACGGGAGGGACGGATCTCGATGGCGTAGAGTTCACCGTTGATGCGGTACTCGCGAATGGTGCGATCCTCTTCCTGGCGGATGGTGATATCCGGCTCCAGGTCGGTGGATGACTGGGCCAGGGCGGGCCCGCTGGCGACCAGCGCGAACCCCAGCAACAGGGCAGTAAGGGTGCGAGTCATGATCAAGGTGGCCTCCCGGCCGCAGTGCGGCAGATGTGGTGATGATGCCTTCAGTGTATGCCGTTGGGGTCCCGCGGCCCACCACTCGCGGCAAAACACCCGGGCAATGCGTATCATAGGTGATCAGAATCACTTTCCGCTCAGTCTCAATGGATGCCTTGCATGGCCGATACCCCCATCGTACTCGTCGACGGTTCTTCCTACCTCTACCGCGCCTTCCACGCCCTGCCGCCGCTGACCACCTCGAAGGGACAGCCCACCGGCGCCATCAAGGGTGTGCTCAACATGCTCAAGCGGTTGATCAAGGACTATCCGGACAGTCCCATGGCGGTAGTCTTCGACGCCCCGGGCAAGACCTTCCGTGATGAACTGTTCGCCGACTACAAGTCCCATCGCCCGCCGATGCCCGACGATCTGCGCTCCCAGGTGGCACCGCTGCACGCCTGCGTGAGGGCGCTGGGGCTGCCGCTACTGTGCATCGAGGGCGTGGAGGCCGACGACGTCATCGGAACCCTGGCCCGTCGGGCCACCGAGGCCGGACGCGACGCGGTGATCTCCACGGGTGACAAGGACATGGCCCAGCTGGTCAACGCCCACATCACCCTCGTCAACACCATGAAGGACGAAACCCTGGACGTCGACGGGGTGAAGGAGAAGTTCGGCCTGCCGCCTGAGCTGATCATCGACTTGCTGGCGCTGATGGGTGACAAGGTCGACAACATTCCCGGGGTGCCGGGGGTGGGTGAGAAGACGGCGCTGGGTCTGCTGCAGGGCGTGGGAGGCGGGCTGGAGACCATCTACGCTGACCTGGAGAGGGTCAAGGGGCTGGAGTTCCGCGGCGCCAAGACCCTGCCGAAGAAGCTCGATGAGCATCGCGACCAGGCGTTTCTCTCCTACCAGCTGGCGACGATCAAGACTGACTGCGATCTGCCGGTAGGCCTCGACGACCTGGATATCGCCCATCCCGATCGTGAGGCGCTCCTGGAGCTCTATCGCGAGTTCGAGTTCAGGGCCTGGCTCTCCGAGCTGCTGGAGGGCAGCGACGCCGGTGTGGATGACGTGGCCGGTGGCACGCCGACCCCGACCGACGCCGAAGAGATCGGCGTCAGCGCCCCCCGCGAGGATCATGTGATTCTCGAGCCGGCCGCACTGGACGCCTGGCTGACCCGGCTCGAAGCGGCCGAGGCCTTCTGCTTCGACCTGGAGACCACCAGCCTGAACTACATGGAGGCGCAGATCGTCGGCGTGGGGCTGGCGCTGGAAGCGGGGGAGGCGGCCTATATCCCGCTGGCCCACGACTACCTGGACGCCCCCGCACAGCTCGATCGCGACGCCGTGCTCGCCCGGCTAAAGCCCCTTCTCGAAGACGAGAAGACGACCAAAATTGGCCAAAACCTCAAGTACGATATCTCGGTGCTGGCCAGCCACGGCATTGCAGTGGCGGGGCCCTTGGAGGACACCATGCTGGAGTCCTACGTGTTGGACTCCACCGCCACCCGCCACGATATGGACTCCCTGGCGTTGAAGTATTTGGGCGAGAAGACGGTCTCCTTCGAGGAGATCGCCGGTAAGGGCGCCAAGCAGCTCACCTTCAATCAAATCGCCCTGGAGCAGGCTTCCCCCTATGCCTGCGAGGACGTCGATATTACCTTGCGCTTGCATGGCGAGCTGCGCCCGCGCCTGGCGGCCACGGGCCGCCTTGCCGAGGTGCTGGAGGAGATCGAGCTGCCGCTGATTCCGGTGCTGTCGCGCATGGAGCGGACCGGGGTGGCGCTGGACCCGGAGCGGCTCCACGCCCAGAGTCGCGAGTTCGAGGTGCGCATCCGCGAGCTGGAGGCGCGCGCCCATGAACTGGCCGGGCGCGAGTTCAATCTGGGCTCGCCCAAGCAGCTCGGTCAGATCCTCTTCGAGGAGCAGAAGATCCCGGTGCTCAAGAAGACGCCCAAGGGAGCCCCGTCCACCGCCGAAGCGGTGCTGGAGGAGCTGGCGCTGGACTTCCCGCTGCCCAAGGTGATCATGGAGCACCGCGGCCTGGCCAAGCTGAAGTCTACCTATACCGACAAGCTGCCGCGGCTGGTCAACAGGGCCACCGGACGGCTGCACACCAGCTATCACCAGGCGGTTACCGCCACCGGGCGGCTGTCGTCGTCGGACACCAACCTGCAGAACATCCCGATTCGCACCGAAGAGGGTCGCAAGATCCGCCAGGCCTTTATCGCCCGGCCGGGCTACCGCATCGTCGCCGCCGACTACTCCCAGATCGAACTGCGCATCATGGCGCACCTCTCCGAGGACAAGGGGCTGCTCGAGGCTTTTGCCGAGGGCCGCGATATCCACATCGCCACCGCGGCGGAGGTGTTCGGGGTGCCCCTCGACAAGGTCTCCGGCGACCAGCGGCGCAGCGCCAAGGCGATCAATTTCGGCCTGATCTACGGCATGAGCGCCTGGGGCTTGGGCCGCCAGCTGCATATCGATCGCAACCAGGCCCAGACCTGGATCGAGCGCTACTTCGACCGCTACCCCGGCGTGGCCCGCTATATGGAGCGCATTCGCTCACAGGCGGCCGAGGATGGCTTCGTCGAGACGGTCTACGGCCGGCGCCTCTACCTGCCGGAGATCCACTCCCAGAACCGCGCTCGCCGCCAAGGGGCGGAGCGCACGGCGATCAATGCCCCCATGCAGGGCACCGCGGCGGACATCATCAAGCGCGCCATGATCGACGTGGACGCCTGGTTGCGTGCCGGCGACATGGACGCCTGGATGGTGATGCAGGTCCACGACGAACTGGTCTTCGAGGTGGTTGAAGGGCAGGTGGATGCCTTTATCGAGCAGGTAAAGGGGCGCATGCAGGCGGCTGCGGAGCTCAGCGTGCCGCTGATCGTCGAGGCGGAGAGCGGGGCCAATTGGGACGAGGCCCACTAGGGCGCCGGCTTGCGGCGCTTCTTTTGATCCTTGTGGGAGATTTTATGTTGCCCCTCAACCCTTCGCGAGGCTTGGGGCAACTGGTGGGAGCTGGGCTACGCCCGGCGAATGACGGCGCAGACGCCCGGCGGTGTTGCCGACCGGTTCTGCGGCCTCCGCCTTCGCCCCGCAGAGCGTGGCTCCCACCAGCAGCTTCAAGCCCCTGGGGCTAACTAATCTCTCGGCGCCTAGTCCCTCAACACCGTGGCGGTGCGCTGGGGCTCCAGGCTGACCTGCTCGCCCACTCGCCACAGGCTGTGGCTGGGGGTAATGGCGCAGAACTGCTGGCCGTGCTGCTCCAGCAGGTAGAAACAGTCGTGGCCGCGGAATTCGCGTTCGATGATGGTGGCGCCTTTGCCGTCCGGAGCCACCGACAGCGACAGGTACTCCGGGCGCAGTGAGAGGCGCACTGGCCCGCGCTGGTGGCTGTCGATGGCCACCTGGCCGAGCGCGGTGCGGGCGATCTCGCCGTCGGCGTCGCCCTCGAGCAGGTTGGTATGGCCCAGGAACTCTGCCACGAAGGAGGTGGCTGGTGCCTGGTAGATACGCTCCGGGCGGTCCATCTGGATCAGCTGCCCATAATGCATCACCCCCACCTGGTCGGCGAATGAGAGCGCCTCGGCCTGGTCGTGGGTGACCAGGATCACCGAGGTGCCGGCCGCCTTGAATATCCGGCGCACCTCCTTGCGGGTCGACTCGCGTAGGGCCGCGTCGAGGTTGGAGAAGGGCTCGTCGAGCAGCACCAGCTCGGGTTCAGCCGCCAACGTCCTGGCCAGAGCCACACGCTGCTGCTGGCCGCCGGAGAGCTGATCGGGCATGCGCGCGGCGAGTTCCGCCAGGCCCACCAGGTCGAGCCACTCGCGGGCCTTAGACGCCCGCTTGGCCTTGGGCACGTGGCGCATGGCGAAGGCGACGTTCTCGCCCAGGCTCATGTGCGGGAAGAGCGCGTAGTCCTGGAAGACGATGCCGATACGGCGCTGCTGGGGCGGCAGTCGAGTGACGTTGCGGCCGCGCAGCACGACCTCGCCGGCATCGGGGTGCTCGAAGCCGGCGATCATGCGCAGGGTGGTGGTTTTGCCGCAGCCGCTGGGGCCGAGCAGGGCGAGGATCTCGCCGTTGTCCAAGGAGAAGCTTACGTCCTCCACGGCCAGCGGGTCCTGGGGGCGGTAGCGCTTGTGCAAGCCGCCCACCGACAGCAGCGGCTCCGGCAGCCGGGTTGGTGCTCCCTGAGGGGCGGCCTTGAGGTTGAGGTTGGACATCATTTGCCCTCCTTGGTGAGCAGCAGGCCCACGGACAGGCTGGAGAACACCACGATAGCGGCGGCGAATGGCGCCGCTTCGGCCAGCATGCCTTCCGAGGTCCGGGTGAAGACGGTGACCGCCAGGGTGGTGTAGCCGGTGGGCGCCAGCAGGAAGGTGATCGGCAGCTCCTTCATGCACAGCACGAAGACCAGCACCACGCCGGCCAGGATGCCGCGGTGCAGGCGCGGAAAGATCACGTTGACGAAGGTGCTGATGGGGCCGTGGCCCAGGGAGTGGGCGGCCTCCTCCATGCTGGGGCGGGTCTGCAGCAGGGCGCTGCGGATCGGGCCCAGCGCTAGCGCCAGCGAGGCCATGGCCCAGGTGATGATCAGCATCGCCAGGGTCTGGTAGAGGAAGGGCGCGGTGCGCAGCGAGAAGAACACCATGGCCAGCGCCAGTGCCAGCGGCGGGATCGCGTAGCCGATATAGGCGGAGCGCTCGATCAGGGTGGCGAAGGGTGAGGGGTAGCGCACGGTTAGAAAGGCGAGGGGCAGGGCGAAGGCCGCGGCCAGCAGGGCCGCCGGCAGCGCCGCGCCGGCGGAACGCAGCAGGGTGCCGGGCACCCTGGCGAAGAAGCTCAGATCCGGCGGCGCCAGCAGTAGCCAGTAGGCCAGGATCATCACCGGCAGGCCGATGGAGGCGGTAAACAGTGCCATCAGGTAGGGCCAGGCCAGAAAGCGAGCGCGTCCCAGCGGCATGGGTGTCATCGGTCGTGCCACGCCGGTGCCGATGCGCGCCAGCTTGCGCTTGACCACCAGGCTGTCGAGCATCACGAAGGATAAAGCGAGTGCCAGCAGCATCAGCGCGAGCCAGGCGGCGTAGACTCGGTCGAAGGCGCCGGAATACTGGGTATAGATGGCATAACTGAAGGCCTCGTAGCGCATCAGTGCCACGGCGCCGAAGTCACCCAGCACATACAGCGCGATCACCAGCCAGCCGGCCATCAGCGCCGGCATCAGGTGGGGCAGGGTCACTCGGCGGAAGATCTCTCGTTGCGAGTAGCCCAGGCTCCGCGCACTCTCCTCCAGGTTGCCGTCGAGGCCGGCCAGGGCGGCGCGCAGGTTCAGGAACAGGTAGGGGAAAGTGTAGAGCGACAGCGCCAGGGTCGCGCCCCAGTAACCCTGGATGCGCGGCAGCTGGAAGCCGGTGAGCTGAGCCAACACCCCGTAGTTGCCACCCAGCCCGATCAGCGCATAGGCCATTACATAGCCGGGCACTGCCAGGGGAATCACCCCCAGCACGGTGAGACTCTTCTTGAAGCGGATATCGGTGCGGGTGACCAGCCAGGCCAACGGGAAGGCCATCAGGGTGGTCAGCGCCACCACCCCGGCGGCCAGGGCCAGGGTGTTGATCAGCAGTTGGAGATTGCGGGGGCGGAATACCAGATCGACGAGGGTGGCGCTATCGGCCTCGAACGCACGCAGCCCCAGGTAGAACAGGGGCACCAGCATGGCCACCGCCGCAATCAGCGAGGGCAGCAGAATATGCAGCGGAACGCCGCGAGGCAGCAGCCGGGGAAGGCCCGGGGCGTGGTGCGGAGTGGCAGGATGACGCATCGGCTTCATGGTGCCTCGTCGGTGGAGACCTGCCGCCAGTGGGCGGCAGGTCGCAGGCCGGGGTTAGAGCAGTCCGGCGTCGCGCAGCAGGTTGAGAGTGCCCTCAAGGTCCTCCAGATCGTCCAGGTCGATCTGTGGGGAGACCTCCAGCAGGCGATCGAAGTCCTCGAGCACCGGGTTCTGGATTACGTCGCGAGTGACCGGGTACTCATAGACATTGCCGGTGAAGTACTGCTGAGCGGCGGAGGAGAGCAGGAAGCGTACGAACTCCACGGCGGCTTCCCGGTTGTCGCTGCTCTCGAGCACGGCGATGCCCGCCACGTTGACCAAATTGCCGATATCGCCGTCGGCGAAGAAGGCCTGCTCGACCGGGAAGTCGGCGTCGGAGTCAAGGAAACGCGGCAGGTAATAGCTGTTGACCAGAGCGAAGTCGATCTCACCGTCGGCGATGCCCTGCACCTGGGTGGTGTTGTTGCGGAAGGTCACCGCGCCGTTGGACTTCATGCCCTCGAGCCATGCCAGGGTGCGCTCGTCGCAGTGCTCGACGCGCATGGCGGTAATAAAGGACTGGAAGGAGCCGTTGGTGGGCGCCCAGCCGACACGGCCTTCATAGCGTTCGTCGACGAGGTCGAAGGCGCTATCGGGCAGCTCGTCCTCGCCGGCGCGCTCGGGCGAATAGGCGACAACACGTGCGCGGCCGCTGGCGGCGACCCAGTTGCCGGTCTCGCTGGTGTAGATGCCGGGAAGGTTTTCATAGATATCGTTGGGGAGCTCGGCCAGCAGGCCTGCCTTGCTGAGGGCGCCCATGGCGCCGGCATCCTGGCCCCAGTAGAGGTCGGCTGGAGAGCGGCGACCCTCTTCTTGCAGCAGCACGGCCAGCTGGGCAGTGTCGCCGTAGCGCACGGCGACGCTGATGCCGGTGTTCTGCTCGAACTGGCTGATGAGCGGCTCGACCATGGACTCGCCGCGTCCGGAGTAGAGGGTGAGATCAGCGGCGGAGGCGAGGGGAGCGGCCAGGAGGGTGGCGGCGACGGTAGCGGCAGTAAACAGCGACTTATGCATGTCTGGATGATCCTTGGGTTGGCGGTTGGGACGTATCCGCTCTGGGGCGGTTCGAGCTCCACTGCCAGTCTCGGTCTATCGGGACGATAGCAAAATTATTGTCTGCTGCAAATGATAATGATACGCAAAGTGGTTTCCATGACGTGCGTCAATTCCTGTGCTGCCATCGGTCCAGTGGTGGAAATCAGAGCGCCCGCCATGCGGGGCATGGCGGGCGCTCTCGTGGTGCCGGGAGAGAGTTCTCGCGGTCAGTAGCCCAGCAGTACCGAGGGCAGGCCGGTGATGATGGCCGGGAAGAAGGCCATCAGCAGGCAGGCCAGCACAATGATGGCCACGAAGGGGATCACCGCCTTGTAGAGATCAACGATCTCCACCCCGGGTGGCGCTACCCCCTTCAGGTAGAACAGCGCATAGCCGAACGGCGGGGTCAGGAAGGAGGTCTGCAGCACCACCGCCACCATTACCACGAACCACAGCACGTCGACGCCCATCTGCTGAACGATCGGCAGCATGATCGGGAAGCTGAGCAGCACGATGCCGGTCCAGTCCAGGAACATGCCCAGGATGAACACCAGGAACAGCATCAGGATCAGCGCGCCGGTGGTGCCACCGGGCATGGCCAGCACCAG
>PWIZ01000397.1 GCA_003560175.1 Halomonas sp.
GGCAGCGCCCTGATCATCGGCAGCGGCCTGGCCATCGCCTACCGGGAGGGGCGCACCACCCTCAAGCGGCGTCCGACCTCATGACGCCGGAGGGTTGAAGCGCCAGCGCCGCCAGCGGCGGGCGATCAGCCCGTGGCGCGGTGCCGCCAGCAGGGCCAGCAGGAAGAGCCCCGAGGCTACCAGTACGATGGCGCCCCCCGAGGCCACGTCGAGCTTGACCGACAGCACCAGGCCGGCAACGGCGGAGACCACGCCGACACCCACCGAGATCGCCAGCATGGTGCAGAAGCGATCGGTCAGCAGATGAGCCGTGGCACCCGGGGTCACCAGCATCGCCACCACCAGGATGATGCCGACAGTTTCCAGACTGGCCACGATGGTAAGGGTCAGCAGCATAATCAGGCCGTAGTGGATGGCGCTGACGTTGAAGCCCAGCGCTTGGGCCTGCTGGGGATCGAAGGTGTAGAGCAGCAGCGGCCGATAGGCCAGCCAGATCGTCAGCACCGCCACCAGGCTGGCCAGCAGGGTCAGCACCAGCGCCGAGGTCTGCACGCCCAGCACGTTGCCGAAGAGGATATGCATCAGATGCGTGCTGGTGGTGATCTTGCTGATGATCACGATGCCCAGGGCGAAGGCGGCGGTAAACATCAGGCCCATGGCGGCATCCGACTTGATGCGGGTGTGGCGCTCGATAGCGCCGATGCCAAGCGAGGTCAGGGCCCCTGTCACGAAGGCGCCGACGAAGAACGGCCAGCCCAGCAGGTAAGCGATGGCCACACCGGGCAATACCGCATGGGAAATAGCATCTCCCAGCAACGACCAGCGCTTGAGCACCACGAAGCAGGAGAGTAGTCCACAGGTGGCGCCCACCAGGACCGAGGTGAGCAGGGCGCGCTGCATGAAGCGGTACTCGAAGGGCGCGGCCAGGCTTTCGGGTAGCAGGCCCACCACCATCATCAGTCCCGCCGTCAGTGTCTCGATCAGGCTCGTGGTAAAGGCTTCAAGCGGCAACGGATGTCTCCCCGGCAGTCGTGCGGGTGGCGCCGACCGCCAGCCTGGCCAGCATGCTGTCGCTGAGCATCGTCTCCGGCGCTCCCATGCCCACCACGGTCCGGTTGATCAGCAGCACCTGATCGGCATGTCGGCGGGCGCCGGGCAGGTCGTGAGTCACCATGATAATGGTGTGGCCGGCGCGCCGCTGGCGCTGGAGGGTAGCCATGATCAGCGCCTCACTGGGTGGGTCGATGCCGGCCAGGGGCTCATCCAGCAGCAGAATGCTCGCCCGCTGGGCCAGGGCGCGGGCCAGCATCACGCGCTTCTTCTGACCACCCGACAGTTGGCCGATGGGGCGGGATGCCATGTCGGACATGTCGACATCATCCAGGGCTTCCTCCACGGCCTGCCGATGCACGGGGTTGGCCCAGCGCCTGGGGAGCAGGCGTCGCCAAAGCGGGTCGTGACGCATCATCCCGAAGCGACCGGTCATCACCGTGTCGCGCACCGAGATGGGAAAGTCCCACTCCATGCGCTCCTGCTGCGCCATATAGGCGATATTGCCGGCCTGGCGCTGGACCCGCGGAGACCGGCCGAGAATCTTCAGCTCGCCGCGCAGGGGAGAGAGGCTGCCGACCACGACGCTCAGCAGGCTGGACTTGCCGCCGCCGTTGGGGCCCACGATGGCGGTCCACTGTCCCTGGGGCAGCGACAGCCAGATATCCTCGAGTACCGGCTCCTGGCCATAGGCGGCGTAAAGCCCGCTGACTTCGAGCGCCGGCGTCCTGTCATTGGTCAGGCTTTCAGTGGTCGGATTTTCCATCGGGCTCTCCCGGCTCGCCATCGGACTCACCCAGCGTTGCGGTCAGCAGGCGGGCGTTGTGGCGCAGCAGGCCGGCGAAGTCGGGTGCCTCGCCGTCCGGTTCGCTGAGCGAATCAACGAACAGTGGTCCGGCGATGTCAACCTCGGTCTCGTCGGCCACGCTGCGCACGTGTCGATCGGAAATGGTGCTCTCCCAGAAGATGGCCGCAGGACGACGCGTTTCGATGAGGTCGACGATACGCATGATCTGGCTGGGTGTGCCTTCATTTTCGGAATTGGTGCCCCAGATGCCGTCGTGTTCGAAGTCAAAGGCATCGGCAAAGTAGATGAAGGCGGCTTCGCTGGTAATCAGCAGCCGCCGATCATCGGGGATGGTCGCCATGCTCTCCAGCAGCTCCGCATGCAGGTCATGCAGCGACTGGCTCAGCGCGTCGCCACGCGCGGTGAAGTCCTCCGCCGCTTCGGGGCGTGCTTCGGCAAGCGACTCGGCGATGACGCGCACATACTCCGCAGCGGCGCGAGGATCCATCCACAGATGGGGGTCGGGGTCGCCAGCCAGCTCGCCGGTCACGATAGGCTGGGTGGCATAGCCGCTCTCTTCGGCCAGGGCGATGACCGGCACGTCGTTACCGACCGTGGCGCGAACCTGTCCGATCCACTGCTCGAGGTTATAGCCATTGAAGAACACCAGGTCGGCGTCCTCTAGAGCGATGAAGTTGCTGGGAATCAGCTCCCACTCGTGCACTTCTGCCCCCGCAGGCGTCAGGGTGTCCACCCGGGCATCGTCGCTGGCGACTTGCTTGACCAGGTCGCCGAGGATGGAGAAGGTGGTGACCACCCGGAGCGGCGACTCCTCAGCATGTGCCGTCATCGACAGGCTGAGGGCGCAGGCGGCGAGGAGCATCGGGTGGGGGCGTCTCGGCATCGTATCGGTCTCCGTTGCGGGGGCATGCCTATATTGGACCTTGCATCGGCAAGCGTACCACTCATATCTTAGCCAAGGTTAACTTGTAGGGTAATTGGAAATTTCTATCGGCTTTCAGTTGCTGCGCCAGGTGGACTTTGGCTATATTGGCCCGATGAACGACA
>PWIZ01000193.1 GCA_003560175.1 Halomonas sp.
CACCGGGGCATGACGATCAGCGGATTGGCGGAGCGTACTGGATGCCACCCTCGGTCCACAGGGCGTTGATGCCGCGCTCGATCTCCAGCGGGGAGCCCATGCCGACGTTACGCTCGAAGCTCTCGCCGTAGTTACCCACCTGCTTGATGATCTGATAGGCCCAATCGGCGGAGAGGCCCATGCCCTCACCGTAGTTGCCGTCCTGGCCCAGCAGACGCGCGATATCGGGATCCTCGGAGTCGAGCATCTCGTCGACGTTATCGCGGGTGATGCCCATTTCCTCGGCGTTGAGCATGGCGAAGAGGCTCCACTTGACGACGTTGAACCACTGGTCATCACCCTGGCGCACCACCGGGCCCAGCGGCTCCTTGGAGATGATTTCCGGCAGGATCATGGAGTCGTCCGGATCGGCGAGCTGAATGCGCAGGGCCGCCAGCTGCGAGGTATCGGAGGTCAACACGTCGCAGCGACCGGCCTCGTAGCCGCCCACGGTCTGCTCGGAGGTATCGAAGACGATGGGGTCGAACGCCATGTCGTTGGCGCGGAAGTAGTCGGCCACGTTGAGTTCGGTGGTGGTGCCGGACTGCACGCAGATCGCGGCGCCATCGAGTTCCTGGGCGCTGGTGAGCCCCAGGTCGCGGTTGACCATGAAGCCAATGCCGTCGTAGAAGGTCACGCCGGTGAAGTTGAGACCCAGGGTAGTATCGCGGGTGGTCGTCCAGGTGGTGTTTCGCGAGAGCACGTCCGCTTCGCCGGACTGCAGTGCGGTGAAGCGCTCCACGGCGTTGAGCGACACATAGCGCACCGCCTCGGCATCGCCGAACACCGCGGCCGCCACGGCGCGGCAGACGTCGACGTCCAGGCCCTGCCACTCGCCCTCGTCATCCGGGGCCGAGAAGCCCGGCAGGCCGTCACTGACGCCGCACTGCACGGCACCACGATCGCGGGTCGCCTCCAGGGTGGAGGCCTGGACGGCCGAGGAAGCCGTAAAGGCCAGGGCACCGGCAGAAGCCAGCAGGAGCAGTTTGTTGTTATTGAGCATGGGGATCTTCCCTCGCGTAGGTGATGGGTCTTATCGGTGTCGGGTCATGCCGTAGCATGCAGAAGACATTAGCAAGGATCGTTCCAACTCAGGAGTCTGCGGCGATAGGTCAACTTTCAACGCTTGGACACAGGCCAAGGGCACAGCCCTGCACCATCGCGGTGCTGCCGTGGCGATGCTTGGAATCTCCATGGTGCGCCGCAGGAGGGTGTCGGGAGGTCATTCTTCGGCTCAGGGAGGCCGCAGCAGCCCTCGACGCAATAGGTAGAGCAGCGCCACCGCGAACGCGGCGCCGAGGGAATTGGCGAGTATGTCCCACCCGTCACCGCCGCTGCGGCCCGGCACCGGGATCTGGGCAACTTCGATGGCGATGCCGTAGAGCACGGCGATCAGGAAGGCATGCGGCAGGCGCACCCCGGCTAGGCCGACCAGCCCCGCGAGACCGGCATAGCCGACGAAGTGGTTGAGCTTATCCCAGGGTAGGTTGCTGGGCATCTGGCTACCCGGCGTCAGGCTGCCCAGGGCGATGGCCAGCGCCCCCAAAACGGCCAGCGCCGCCCACAGGCGGCGCTGGTCGTGCAGGCGTCGAAGCCAGTCGAGCCGAGTCGACTCAGCCATGCTGGATCTGGCGGTGATAGGCCGGGCTCAACTCGTGCAGGGCCTCCATGAAGGCCGTGACGTTGTCCGGGTTGGTGAACTGACTGATGCCGTGGCCCAGGTTGAACACATGGCCGGGGCCCTGGCCGTAGCTGTCGAGGATGCGAGCCACCTCGGCGCGGATCGCCGCGGGTCGGGCGAACAGCACGTTGGGGTCAAGGTTACCCTGCAGGGCCACCTTGTGACCCACCCGGGCACGGGCGCTGGAGAGCTCAGTGGACCAGTCCAGACCCACGGCGTCGGCGCCCGCCAAGGCGATGTCCTCGAGCCACTGGCCACCGTTCTTGGTGAACAGGATCACCGGTACCCGGCGCCCCTCGTGCTCGCGAATCAAGCCGGCGACGATCTGCTCCATGTAGCGCAGCGAGAACTCCCGGTAGGCCGGCGTGGAGAGCGCGCCGCCCCAGGTGTCGAAGATCTGCACCGCCTGGGCGCCGGCACGGATCTGGGCGTTAAGGTAGTCGGTAACCGCCGTGGCCAGGGTATCAAGCAGCTCATGCATCACGCTGGGCGTGTCGTAGAGCATCGTCTTGACGTGGCGGAAGTCCTTGCTGGAGCTGCCCTCCACCATGTAGGTGGCCAGGGTCCAGGGGCTGCCGGAGAAGCCGATCAACGGCACCCGGCCGTTGAGCTCGCGGCGGATGGTGGAGACCGCGCGCATCACGTAGTCCAGATCGCGCTCCGCATCCGGCGCCTTGAGCGCCTCGACTTCGGCCGCGGTACGCACCGGCTTGCGGAACTTGGGTCCCTCGCCGGTCTCGAAATAGAGCCCCAGGCCCATGGCATCCGGGATGGTGAGAATATCCGAGAAGAGGATCGCCGCGTCCAATGGATAGCGCTCCAGGGGCTGCAGGGTCACCTCACAGGCAAGATCCTGATTGCGACACAGGCTCATGAAGTCGCCGGCCTCGGCTCGGCTGGCGCGGTACTCCGGCAGGTAGCGACCCGCCTGGCGCATCATCCACACCGGAGTGCGGTCCACAGGCTGACGCGCCAGGGCGCGCAGAAAGCGATCGTTCTTGAGTTCCATGCAGGCGGTTATCCACGGGAAATGTGGGCCATATTGTACCCGATCATGGCGCCATGGGCTGCGGTCGTGAGCCCGACGCGGCTTCCTGTTAGAATGGGGCCCCACCCGCCGGCACTGCCCTTGCCGTGGACGAAAGTAGGGCCTGACTCCGAGGTACCCCGTGACGATTCGATTCATCGCCGCCTCCCGGCTGCCCACCCCCTGGGCCACCTTCACCATGCACGGCTTCGAGGACGAGGCCACCGGCAAGGATCACATCGCCCTGACCCTGGGCGACCTGACCGACGGCGAGCCGGTGCTGGGGCGGGTCCACTCCGAATGCCTGACCGGCGATGCGCTGTTCTCGATGCGCTGCGACTGTGGCTACCAGCTCCAGGAGGCGCTCAAACGCATCGCCGGCGAAGGGCGCGGGGTGCTGCTCTACCTGCGCCAGGAGGGGCGCGGCATCGGCCTGCTCAACAAGATCCGCGCCTACCATCTCCAGGACCAGGGTGCCGACACCGTGGAGGCCAACGAGCAGCTAGGCTTCGGAGCCGACCTTCGGCGTTACGACCTCTGTGTGCCGATGCTTGAGCACCTGAGCGTGGCATCACTTAGACTGATGACCAACAACCCACGCAAGGTCGAGGCCCTGACCAGCGCTGGCGTACATGTCGCGGAGAGAGTGCCGCTGACTACCGGCCTGAACCCTCACAACGAGCACTACCTCTCCACCAAGGCCGGCAAGCTCGGACATATGATGGCGCTGGGCGATTTCACCCAGGCCAGCGATGTGGATATCGAACGCAAGCCCTGAGGCCCGGCGCGGCGTCTGGCCCTCTTCTGGCAGAGAACAGTCGATGCCTTCGTCCCTGTATCGATTCATTCCTCAAGACATCTTTCATGCCAATGCCCCAAGTCAATCAACATAGCCAGCACCACCACAGCGTCTCCGAGGAGCTGCTCAACAGCGTCAGTCACGGTATCGGTGCCGTATTGAGCTTGATCGGTGTGGTGGTCCTGATCGTTATGGCCAGCATCGCGGCCCATGTTGACCCTTGGAAAATCGCCAGCATCGGCCTGTACGGCGTCAGCCTGGTACTGCTCTATACCGTCTCGACGCTCTATCACGGCTTCAAGCACCCTCGACTGAAACAGCGGTTCCAGCATCTGGATCACTGCGCCATCTACCTGCTGATCGCCGGCACCTACACGCCGTTCCTACTGGTCAACATGCGCGGGCCCACCGGCTGGACGCTGTTTGCTATCGTCTGGTCCCTGGCGCTGTTCGGCATCGCCTGCAAGCTGATCTGGCCCCACCGCTTCACCGTGATGCGGGTCGCCATCTATTTGATCATGGGCTGGCTGATTATCTTCGCCAGCGGCGAGATGACGACGAGTCTGTCGAACGTCGGCATCGTTCTGCTCGCCGCCGGCGGCATCACCTATACCCTGGGTGTCATCTTCTTTGCCATCAGCGCGATACCTTACAATCACGCCATCTGGCACCTGTTCGTGCTGGGCGGCAGCACCTGCCACTATTTTGCGGTCTACACGTCGGTGCTGCCCTTCACCGCCTGACCATGATCAGGCAGCGCGCGCCCTGCGGATGCGCTCATAGGCGCTGCCGATCTCGCTGGTGCGCTCCTTGGCAACCTCGCGCATGCTGTCGGGCAAGCCCCTGGCGGCGAGCTTGTCGGGGTGGTTCTCGCTCATCAAACGTCGATAGGCCGTCTTGATCTCGGCGTCGCTGGCCTCCGGCTCCACGCCAAGCACACGATAGGCATCCTCGAGCGACGGGTGATGTTCATCCGTCCCGCGGGGCCCGCTGCGCAGCATGGCTTCGATCTGGGCAATCTCGGCGTCCGAACAGCCCAGGCCCCGCACAACACGCATCAACATCTCATGCTCAGCGGGATGCAGCTTGCCGTCGGCGGCGACCGCGGCCAGCTGCACCTGCAGGAAAACCTGGCGTAGAGCGGTCTGATGTGACGCAATGCGGCGAATCCTGGCCAGCTCGGCGTCCAGGTCGAAGTCGGCGCCCTTGCCGCGGGTGAAGTCGGCGCGGGCCTGGGCGCGCTGGGCCTCGTTGAGCCGTAGCCGATCCCACAGCTGGCGGGACGCTGCCAACTCATGCTCGGAGACCTGGCCATCCGCCTTGCACAGACACCCCATGACCGCAAAAGTCGACTCCAGGAACTGCGACTGAAGGCCCACCAGCTGCTTCTTCAGGCGAATTCGCAGTCGCCTGCCCAGCCAGAAGCCCAGAGCCGCACCCACCAGCAGGCCGATAGGGCCGCCGATGGCCAGCCCCAGCAGGGCACCGATCAGTATCAGGAACAGCATCGTAACCTCGTAAAAAACGTGACGGATCAGGGCAGCCGGGCGCGGATCGACGCCTCGATGCCGTCCGCGTTCAAGTCGCACTCGGCGAGCAGTTCGGCAGGCTTGCCGTGTTCAACGAAGGCGTCAGGCAGTCCGAGGTTGAGCACCGCGACCTGCACACCCTCGGCCAGCAACAGCTCGTTGACCGCACTGCCCGCCCCACCGGCCACCACATTCTCCTCCAGTGTCACCAGCAGATCGTGGTCTGCCGCGGCGTCCAGCACCGCCTCGCGGTCCAGTGGCTTGATGCTGCGCATGTTGAAGTGGCTGGCATCAAGACGCTCGGCCACATCGGCAGCCGACGTATTGAGGCTCCCGAAGGCCAGCAGGGCCACTCGCTGGCCGGCCCCGGCGCCGCTCTCGCGGCGTCGCTGGGCCTGTCCGATGGGAAGCGGCTCGAGATGAGCGGGAATCGTCACGCCGGGACCGCTGCCGCGGGGATAGCGCACGGCGGCGGGGCCGGGGTAGTGGTAGGCGGCGCTGAGCATGGCACGACACTCCGCCTCATCGGCAGGGGCCAGCACCACCAGTCCCGGCACGCAGCGCAGAAAGGAAAGGTCAAGATTGCCATGGTGAGTGGGGCCGTCCTCGCCTACCAGGCCGGCGCGGTCGATGGCGAAGGTCACATCGAGGTCCTGCACCGCCACATCGTGAATCAGCTGGTCATAGCCGCGCTGCAGGAAGGTGGAGTAGATCGCCACCACCGGTTTCATGCCCTCGCAGGCCATGCCGGCGGCCAGGGTCACCGCGTGCTGCTCGGCGATGGCCACGTCGAAGTAGCGCTCGGGATACTCCTGCGAGAAGCGAATGAGGTCGGAGCCCTCGCGCATGGCCGGGGTGATACCGAGCAGCCGCGCATCGGCCGCCGCCATGTCGCACAGCCAGTCGCCGAAGACGTTGCAGTACTTGGGCTGCCTGGGCGCCGGACTGGCCGGCTTGAGCGGCGGCGGCGTATCGCCGTTCTTCTTCAGCTCGCTCTTTTCCAACTTCGTGATGGCATGGTAGCCGATAGGATCGGCCTCGGCGGGCAGGAAGCCGCGCCCCTTGCAGGTGCGCACGTGGAGAAACTGGGGCCCGTCGAGATCGCGCATATTGCCCAGCGTCTGCACCAGCAGCGGCAGATCATGACCGTCGATGGGACCGATGTAATTGAAGCCCATCTCCTCGAAGAGCGTGGCCGGGCTGACCATGCCCTTCATGTGCTCCTCGGTGCGCCGCGCCAGCTCCAGGGCCCCGGGCAGGTGGGAGAGCACCTTCTTGCCGCCCTCACGCATGGTGGTATAGGGCTTGCTGACCAGGATCCGCGCCAGGTAGCTGGCGATGCCGCCAACGTTCTCCGAGATCGACATCTCGTTATCGTTGAGCACCACCAGCAGGTTGGCATCAACGTGGCCGGCATGGGCCAGGGCTTCGAAGGCCATGCCGGCAGTGAGGGCACCGTCGCCAATCACCGCGCAGGTGCGCCGCGTCTCGCCGCGGGCCCGGGCGGCCAGCGCCATGCCCAGCGCCGCCGAGATGGAGGTGCTGGAGTGGCCCACACCGAAGGTGTCGTACTCCGACTCGGCGCGGCGCGGAAAAGCCGCCAGGCCGCCGTAGTGACGAATCTTGAGCATCGCCTCGCGACGGCCGGTGAGGATCTTGTGGGGATAGGCCTGGTGACCCACGTCCCACACCAGGCGGTCATGGGGGGTCTCCAGCGCCTGGTGCAGCGCCACGGTGAGCTCCACGACGCCGAGGCCGGCCCCGAAGTGCCCCCCGGAGACCCCCACACTGTAGAGCAGATAGGCGCGCAGCTCATCGGCCACCTGCGCCAGCTGCGCGGTGGACATGGCGCGCAGCGCGGCCGGGGTGTCCAGGGTGTCGAGCAGCGGCGTCGCCGGACGCTCGGCGGGAATCTCGTCGAACAGCTTCATGGGCTCATCTGTCGTGTCAGTGGTCACGTTCTATCATGTAGCGGGCCAGGGCCTTGAGGGGAGCGGCACCTTCGCCCAGCGGGGCAAGGGCCGCCACGGCCTCCTCCACCAGCTCGCCGGCGCGGGCGCGAGCGCCTGCCAGGCCCAGCAGCGTGGGGTAGGTGGGCTTGTCCCGGGCGGCATCCGCCCCCGAGGCCTTGCCCAGGGTGGCGGTGTCGCCGGTCACATCGAGCACATCATCGTGGATCTGGAAGGCCAGGCCGATGGCCCGGGCGTAGGCGTCCAGGGCGTCCAGCCGCGGGTCGTCCTCGGCCACGGCGGCGAGTCCGCCCAGGCGCACCGCGGCGCGGATCAGCGCACCGGTCTTGTGGCCGTGCATGGTGGCGAGTGCCGCGACGTCCGGATGACCGCCCACGGCTGCCAGATCCAGCGCCTGGCCGGCCACCATGCCGTCGCGACCGGCGGCTTCGGCCAGGGTGCGAATCATCGCCGGCAGGCGCGGATGGGTTGCCCGCGCCAATACCTCGAAGGCCAGCGCCTGCAGGGCATCACCAGCCAGAACTGCCGTGGCCTCATCGAAGGCCCGGTGCACCGTGGGCTGGCCGCGGCGCAGGTCGTCGTCGTCCATGGCCGGCAGGTCATCGTGGACCAGCGAGTAGGCGTGCACCAGCTCGATGGCCATGGCCGACGCGTCCAGGCTGGCGTCGCCCGCGCCCAGGGCGCGGCCGGCAGCATAGACCAGCACCGGACGCAGACGCTTGCCGCCCACCAGCACACCGTGGCACATGGCGGCATCCAGGCGCGGCACCACGGCGTCTCGTACGCCGAACAGCGCCTCGAGACGCTCATCCACCCGGGCGCGATCCGCGGCCAGGCCGGCCGCCAGGGTCTCAGCGTTCACTATCGTCCTCCATGGGCGAGGTGAAGGGCGCCAGGGCCATGCCACCCTCTTCACCCTCGGTCAGGGTACGCACCCTGAGCTCGGCCTCGTCGAGACGGCGCTGGGCGTCGCGGGTCAGGCGAATGCCCTCCTCGAAGGCGGCCAGGGACGCCTCCAGCGAAAGCTCGCCCGACTCCAGTCGTTCCACCAGCCGCTCCAAACACTCGACGGTGGTGGCGAAGTCGACCGCTTCCGTCTCTTCGCTCTGCTGACCATCAGGCCGCTGCCTACGCTCCGCCATCGCTGTCCTCGCCCGTTTACGCCTGATCCGGCATCTCCAAAGGCGACAGTATACACGCTCCCCCCCGGGGGTCGTCTGCCCCGGCGCCGGGAGGCCTTGACTTGCATGGCATTCATCATGGCGCCGCAGCATTTTCATCCTGGCTCACAGCCGGCGTGTGCTAGGATATGGCCTCTTTACCACACCTGACACTGCATGCGGCTCGCGCCGGAAAGAGGTTGATTCGACCATGGCCAAGACGTCCCTGGACAAGAGCAAGATCAAGATCCTGCTGCTCGAGGGGGTACACCAGAGCGCAGTGGATAATCTGCGCAACGCCGGGTACTCGAACATCGAGCACCTGCCTACCTCGCTGGACGAGGCGGCGCTGATCGAGAAGGTCCGCGACGTGCACTTCATCGGCATTCGCTCGCGCTCCCAGCTCAACGAACGAGTCTTCGCCGCCGCCGAGAAGCTGGTGGCCGTGGGCTGTTTCTGCATCGGCACCAACCAGGTCGACCTCAACGCCGCCCTGGTACGCGGCATCCCGGTGTTCAATGCCCCCTACTCCAACACCCGTTCGGTGGCCGAGTTGGTGCTGGCAGAAGCCATCATGCTGCTTCGTGGCATCCCCGAAAAGAACGCCCTGGCCCACCGCGGCGGCTGGCAGAAGAGCGCCAGGAACTCCCACGAGGCCCGCGGCAAGACCCTGGGTGTCGTCGGCTACGGTAGCATCGGTTCGCAGCTCTCGGTACTGGCCGAGTCGCTGGGCTTTGACGTCATCTTCTATGACGTGGTGGCCAAGCTCGGCATGGGCAACGCCCGCCAAGTAGCCAGCCTCGACGAGCTGCTGAGTCGCGCTGATGTGGTCAGCCTGCACGTGCCCGACCTGCCCTCCACCAAGTGGATGATCGGCGCCGAGCAGATCGCCCGCATGAAGCAGGGTGGCATCCTGATCAACGCCGCTCGCGGCAGTGTGGTGGTGATCGAGGCCCTGGCCGAGGCGATCCAGGCCGGCAAGCTCAATGGGGCGGCCATCGACGTTTTCCCGGTGGAACCCAAGGGCAACAACGAGGAGTTCGAAAGCCCGCTACGCGGCCTGGACAACGTGATCCTCACCCCCCATATCGGCGGCTCCACCCTGGAGGCCCAGGAGAACATCGGCATCGAGGTCTCCGAGAAGCTGATCACCTACTCCGACAACGGCACCACCGTCACCTCGGTCAACTTCCCCGAGGTCGCCCTGCCGGCCCACCCGGACAAGCATCGCCTGCTGCACATCCACGACAACGTGCCGGGGGTACTTTCCGAGATCAACCGCGTTCTATCCGAAAACAGCATCAACATTGCCGGCCAGTACCTGCAGACCAACGAGAAAGTCGGTTATGTGGTGATCGACGTCGACAAGGCCTATGGCCCCCAGGCCCTGGCCGCCCTGCGCCAGGTGGAGCACACCCTCAAGGTGCGGGTGCTCTACTCCGAGACCGGCCAGGACGACTGACCCCTCTCGCCACTGCCCACAAGACTCACCGCCGCGTCGCCTCGACGCGGCGGTTTGCGTTGGTGGGCAACGCACTCGTTATCCATGGTCGAAGTGCACGGCCGCTATAGAGCACGCTAGCCTGGCGGAGAACGCCTCCACATCGACAACCATCGGGAGACCTTGATGAACGACTCGACTCCGCCCCTGCTCCGCCGCGACACGTCCGGCGTGACCACCCTGACCCTCAGCCGACCGGGAAGCTTCAATGCCCTCTCCTAGGAGATGCTGGTGGCCCTCAAGGAAGAACTCGGCAGGCTGGCCAACGACGGCAGCGTGCGCTGCGTGGTGATCGCCGCCGAGGGGCGTGCCTTCTGCGCCGGCCACGACCTCAAGCAGATGCGCGCCAACCCCGACAAGGCCTACTACCAGGAACTTTTCACCCGCTGCGCCCGGGTGATGCAGGCCATCGTCGAGCTGCCGGTACCGGTGATCGCCCGGGTACAGGGCATCGCCACCGCCGCCGGCTGCCAGCTGGTGGCCAGCTGCGACCTGGCCGTGGCCGCACGTTCGGCGCGCTTCGCCGTCTCCGGGATCAACGCCGGGCTGTTCTGCTCCACCCCAGCGGTGGCGCTATCGCGCAACGTCGCCCGCAAACGCGCCATGGAGATGCTGCTCACCGGCGAGTTCATCGACGCCGACACCGCTCACGACTGGGGGCTGGTCAACCGGGTCGCCGATGACGATGCCCTCGACGCCGCCGTGGACGAGCTCACCGCCAGCATCTGCGCCAAGAGTGCGGTGGCGGTGCGAACCGGCAAGGCGATGTTCCAGCGCCAGCTGCAGATGCCCCTGGAGGAGGCCTATGCCTTCGCCGGCGAGGTGATGGCCTGCAACATGATGGCCGAGGATGCCGGCGAGGGCATCGATGCCTTCATCGAGAAGCGTGCGCCCCATTGGCGTCATCGATGACCCGCGGCGCCACCGCCGAATTCGAGGCATCAGCGGCGAGCCTCAGGAGGTAATGGAAGTGATTTCCGCAGGCACGACAGGCCGTGACCGACAGGGTATCCTGTGGCCGACAAAGGGCAGACGATACAAGGAGAGTCGAGGGTGAGCGAAGTCAAGCGCAGGACGGCGGGGCGCCCCGCCGGATCAGGGAAGGCCACCGGCGGCCACAGCCAGTCGCTGGTGCGTGGGCTCAACCTGCTCGAGCGACTCTCGGCGAGCCCCGGGGGCCTCGCGCTCTCGGAACTGGCTGAGCAGGCCGACCTCGCCCCCTCCACCACCCACCGCCTGCTGCAGGCCCTGCAGGGCCAGGGGTTTGTCACCCAGGACAGCGAGCTCGGGGTGTGGAAGATCGACGTCAAGACCTTCCGCATCGGCAACAGCTTCCTGGAGGCCCGCGACTTCGTGGCCACCAGCCGCCCCTTCCTGCGCCGCCTCACCGCCCTGACCGGCGAGACCGCCAACCTGGGCATCCGCGACGACGGCACCGCGGTGTTCCTGGCCCAAAGCGAGTCGTCGCAGATGATGCGCATGATCACCCGGCTGGGCTCCCGGGCGCCGCTGCACGCCTCTGGCGTCGGCAAGGCGCTAATGGCCTGGCTACCCGACGACGAGCTCGAGCGCATCCTCGCCGAGCAGGGCCTGACTTGCGTCACCGAGAACACCCTGCACACTCCCGAAGCGCTGCGCGCGGGCCTAGCCGAGATCCGCCGCCAGGGCTTCGCCTGCGACCGCGAGGAGCACGCCATCGGCCTGCACTGCGTGGCCGCCTGCGTTCACGATGAACACGGCATCCCGCTCGCCGCCATCTCGGTCTCCGG
>PWIZ01000112.1 GCA_003560175.1 Halomonas sp.
CCTACCGATGCTGCAGCTGATGGCACCGGACTTCATGGAGCGCGAGATCTTCTGCTGTGGCCCCACGCCGTACATGGAGGCCATCAAGAAGCTGCTGCGGGAAAAGGGCTTCGACATGGCGCACTACCATGAGGAGTCCTTCGGCGCCACGCCGCTGGCGATCCAGGAAGAGGTGACCGAGCACGTCGAACAGGCCGAAGCCGCTGCCGAAGAGTTCGACATTGCCGACATGATTAGCGTCGAGTTCAGCATGACGGGGAAGAGTGTGCGCATTCAGCCGGGCGAGACGGTGCATTCCGCGGCGGCCAAGCTGGGCCTGCATATTCCCAAGGCCTGCGGCATGGGGATCTGCGGCACCTGTCGCGTGCCCCTGGCCGCTGGCCAGGTCGAAATGGAACACAACGGCGGCATCACCGATGAGGACGTGGCAGACGGCTATATCCTCTCCTGCTGCAGCAGACCCCTTGGCGACGTGGTGGTGGAATATTGATCGGATCTCGCCCCGCCGGCTCGCTTCGGCGGCGGTGCTCCGTCTTCCCCTCGGGATCCTGTCTCGCGCAATGACGGCAGTGTCGTTTCCAGAATACCTCGCGCCTCGCTTTCTTTTAACGTATCGAAGACAACCACCAGGGTGATGTCATGAACACCAGCAACCTCACAACGACCGACCCGCAGATCGCCGCCGCCATCGCCGACGAGGTGGCCCGCCAGGAAGCCCATATCGAGCTGATCGCTTCGGAGAACTACGCCAGCCCCCAGGTCATGGAGGCCCAGGGCACTCAGCTGACCAACAAGTACGCCGAGGGCTACCCCGGCAAGCGCTATTATGGGGGCTGCGAACACGTCGATGTGGTCGAACAGCTGGCCATGGACCGCGCCTGTGATCTGTTCGGCGCCGACTACGCCAACGTCCAGCCCCACTCCGGTGCCCAGGCCAATGCCGCGGCCTTCATGGCACTGGTCAAGCCGGGAGACACCATCCTCGGCATGAGCCTGGCCCACGGTGGTCACCTGACCCACGGGGCGGCGCCCAACTTCTCCGGCAAGTACTACAACGCGGTTCAGTACGGTCTGAACCCGGACACCGGTGAAATCGACTACGCTGAAGTCGAGCGGCTGGCTCACGAGCACCGGCCCAAACTTATCATCGCCGGTTTCTCGGCCTACTCCCGCATCATCAACTGGCGTCGCTTCCGCGATATCGCCGATGCCGTTGGCGCCTGGCTGTTGGTGGACATGGCCCATGTCGCCGGTCTGGTCGCCGCCGGTCACTATCCCAGCCCGATTCCCCATGCCCATGTGGTCACCACCACCACCCACAAGACCCTGCGCGGTCCCCGCGGCGGCCTGATCCTCTCCGCCCACGGCGATGCGAGCCTCTACAAGAAGCTCAACGGCGCGGTCTTCCCGGGCCAGCAGGGCGGCCCGCTGATGCATGTCATCGCCGCCAAGGCCGTGGCGTTTCGCGAGGCCATGGGCCAGGAGTTCGTGCGCTATCAGCAGCGGGTGATCGACAACGCTCGAGCCATGGCCGGAGTGTTCATGGAGCGCGGCTACGACGTGGTCTCCGGCGGCACCGATGACCATCTCTTTCTGGTGTCGCTGATCCGCCAGGGGGTGACCGGCAAGGACGCTGACGCGGCGCTGGGCCGGGCCCACATCACCGTGAACAAGAATGCCGTGCCCAATGATCCCCAGAGCCCCTTCGTGACCTCGGGGCTGCGCATCGGAACCCCGGCGGCCACCACCCGTGGCTTCGATGAAGCGGACTGCGAAGCCCTGGCGGGCTGGATCTGCGACATCCTTGACGCTCTGGCAACCGGTCGCGATAGCGCCAGCGTGGAAGCCGACGTCAAGGCCAGGGTCGCCGAGGTGTGTGCTCGCCATCCGGTCTATGGGTCGGCCATCGCCGACGTCGAAACCACCGCTTGAACCGGCCGCCGGGCCTGACCCGGCGAGGCCGAGCTAAGGAGACCCCTATGCAACGTTATTCAGGCTTCGGGCTGGTCAAGCACGCGCTGAGCCACCATGAAAACTGGCAGCGCCAGTGGCGAAACCCTGCGCCCAAGAAACAGTACGACGTGATCATCGTCGGCGGCGGTGGCCACGGCCTTGCCACCGCCTACTATCTGGCCAAGGAGTTCGGCGTCAAGAACGTGGCGGTGATCGAGAAGGGCTGGCTGGGCGGCGGCAACACCGCCCGGAATACCACCATCGTGCGTTCGAACTACCTGTGGGACGAGTCAGCGGCTCTTTACGAGCACTCCATGAAGCTGTGGGAGGGCCTCTCCCAGGACCTCAACTACAACGTCATGTTCTCCCAGCGCGGCGTGTTGAATCTGGGGCATACCCTTCAGGACATGCGGGATATCCAGCGCCGGGTCAACGCCAACCGCCTCAACGGCATCGATGGGGAGGTCCTGGATGCCAGAGGGGTTCAGGCCCTGGTGCCGATCATGGACTGCTCGAAGAACGCTCGCTACCCGGTGCTGGGGGCTTCCTGGCAGCCGCGAGCCGGAGTGGCGCGTCACGACGCCGTGGCCTGGGGATTCGCCCGAGCGGCCGATGCCCAGGGTGTGGACATCCTCCAGCAGACCGAGGTGACCGGCTTCAAGATCCGCGACGGCCAGATCTATGGAGTGCACACCAATCGGGGCGACATCGAGGCGAAGACCGTGGGCTGCGTGACCGCAGGCAACTCCGGCGTGCTGGCCGGGATGGCCGGCATCAAGCTGCCGCTGGAGTCCCACCCGCTGCAGGCGCTGGTGTCGGAGCCGCTCAAGCCGGTGCTCGACACCGTGGTGATGTCCAACCACGTGCACGGCTATATCAGCCAGTCGGACAAGGGCGACCTGGTCATCGGCGCCGGCA
>PWIZ01000002.1 GCA_003560175.1 Halomonas sp.
CCACCAGGGCGTCGAGGGGGTTGGACATGGGCGCAATCTCCGAGAGCAATCTTGGCCTGGCCGGGCCACTCATACAGGTGTTTTATCCCAGTCTACATGGAGTCGAGGGTGTTGCGCAGCGATGAGTTCTACATGCACCGGGCGCTGGATCAGGCCCGGCTCGGGCTGGCCGCCGGGGAGGTGCCGGTGGGGGCGGTGGTGGTGGATGCCGGCGGCGAGATCGTCGGCGTCGGCTACAATGCGCCCGTATCCGGCCATGATCCCAGCGCCCATGCAGAGATTCGCGCCCTGCGCGACGCCGGCGCGAGGCTCGGCAACTATCGCCTCGATGGCTGCACCCTTCATGTGACTCTGGAACCCTGCCTGATGTGCACCGGGGCGATCATTCACGCGCGGCTGGCGCGGGTGGTCTATGGCGCCGCCGAGCCGCGCACCGGCATGGTGGAGTCGAAGGCCAATCTCTTCGCCCAGCCCTGGTACAACCACCGGGTCGAGGTGGTCGGCGGCGTGCTGGCGTCCCGCGCCTCAACGCTGCTCCGGGAGTTCTTCGCCGCCCGGCGCAGCGAGTGAGCGAGCCAGCCTTATCCGGTTTCGACCGGCGGCCTTGGCACTGTAGAGCGCCTCGTCGGCGGCGTTCAGCAGGTCGTCGGCCTGCAAAGGCCCCGAGGCCTCAGTCGCCACGCCGATGCTGACCGTGAGCAGCCAGCCCCTCGCCCTACTGCTGAAGGTGGGTGCGCTTGCGTATCTCGCGGCGCAGCCCTGGCCATAGTGCACGGCTGAGCCGGGCAGACTGCTGCTTCCAAGCGCCGGTGACATCGACGACTTGGCCCGCCAGTAGGGCCCCCAGCATCGACACCGGGCTGGCTGTAATGGCCCGGGCGCTTACCGGTCGATTACTGGCCAGGCGCGGGGGATAGGTTGATGTCATGACTCTCTTCCGGGTCGGGTAGCCGGGCGTTGAGCCGGTAGAACTGCTGTTGACTGCGATCCACGTAGCTCAGTATCTCGTGGTAGCGGCGGATGTTGCGCACGTAGATCACCGGCTCACCGCCCCGTGCATAGCCGTGGCGGGTCTGACTGTGCCACTCGCGTTCCTGCAGCAGCGGCAGCGATTCGCGCACGTCCACCCAGCGATCCGGGTTGCCGCCGAGGCTCTCGGTGATGCGGCGGGCATCGTAGAGATGCCCGAGTCCCACGTTGTAGGCGGCCATGGCCATGAACAGGCGGTCTTCTCCTTCTATCGACTCGGGCAGCCGATCCTTTAGCTCGCGAAGGTAGCGGGCGCCGCCGTCGATGCTCTGGACGGGGTCCAGGCGGTTACGTACCCCCAGATCGCCGGCGGTGGGCAGGGTCAGCATCATCAGACCGCGCACTCCGGTGGGGGAGGTGGCCTCGGGATCCCAGTGGGACTCCTGATAGCCCACCGCTGCCAGCAGCTTCCAGTCGAAACCGGTGTGGCGCGCGGCTTCACGGAAGAGCTCGGTGTAGGTCGGCAGGCGGTGGTGGACGTGCTGGATAAAGGTGCGCGCGCCCACATACTCCAGGTAGTCGTCGTGGCCGAAGTAGCGGGTGATAAGGGCGTCGAGTGCACCCTCGTCGTGCAGCGCCTGCAAGAAGCCATTGGCTGCCTCCGCCAGCGCCAGGCCGCCCTTGGCGGGAAAGGCCCAGGCCATGCTTAACGGTTTGCCCAGGGGAAAGCCGCGCTCCACCCCCGGGAAGAACATCCGGTTAAGGCGGAACTGGTGCTCGAAGATCACCGCGGCATCGAGACGCTCGTCCTCGATCAGGCGCAGCAGCTCGGCCACTTCCAGTTCCTCTGACTCCAGCCAGGTGAGCGTCGGATAGTCCGTCTTGAGCTCGCGCAGCACCTGATCGGTGCCGGCGCCGGCCAGGGTGCCCAGGGAGAGGCCTGTCAGCCGATCCGGGCCGGTTACCGGCGCCATGCCTCGCCGATAGACCACCACCGGTTGCAGCTCGAGAATCGGGCGACTGAAGATCACGTCGTCGAGGTCCGGAGTCAACGGCAGGGCGGCGGCACCCAGGTCGCCCTCCCGGCGTACGGCGTCGAGCACGCTGGTGATGTGATGATCCTCGCGCAGCGTCAGGCTCACGCCCAGGTGAGCGGCGAAGCGGCGTACCAGCTCATATTCGAAGCCGGTGGGGCCCTCGCGTCCCTCATAATAGGTGGTAGGGGTGTTGCGAGTGTGCATCTGGAGGAACTCCCGGGCCAGGATCTCCTTCAGGTTTCGGTCGTCGGGCACCCCCGGATGCCCGGGCCACAGGCTCAGGGCCAGCGTCGCAGCCAGGCCCAGAGCGGGCAGGGCAGGGCGGCGGCGCCAGCGGCGCAGGAGCTGGACAATCAGGGTCGGGGGCATTCAGGGAACGGCTGGTAATGATGACTCATCACCATAACCAGCCGCGGCGTGGCTGTCATCCGTGCGATTTCTCGCCACCGGCGCTTTCCAGTATCATATGCGCCTTGTGCCGCTGGCTGCGGCCCCCGTATTGATGATTTCCAGAGGCTCCAGGATATGCTCGAACTGCGCGGCGCCCCCGCCCTCTCCGCTTTCCGTCACGCCAAGCTGCTGGCCGCCCTACGCGAGGCGGCGGCCGACGTCGAGTCGCTGCAGGCGGATTACGTGCACTTCGTCGACCACGATGGCGAGCTGTCCGACGACGACCTGACCATGCTGGAGCAGCTGCTCGACTATGGTTCTCAAGTTCAGGGTTCTCACGTTCAGGGTTCTCAGGCACAGGGTAGCCAGGGGGAGGGGCGCGCCGAGGGCCAGCTATTCTTGGTGGTGCCACGCATCGGCACCCAGTCACCCTGGTCCTCCAAGGCCACCGATATCGCTCACAGCTGCGGCCTC
>PWIZ01000272.1 GCA_003560175.1 Halomonas sp.
GTTCCCACCGGCAGCACCTTCATCGCCTGAGCCAGCAGGAAGAAGCTGATCACCATGGCCAACACGGTCAATACGCTCGGCAAGGGGCGGGTAAAGCCCGCGGAGGCCTTCAGGCCCAGGGCCCAGGCGACCTCGAGAAGTCCGGCCACTACCACCAGAAGCCACGCCATATCGATGATTCCACGCAGGTCGGGGCCGTCCCCGTTTCGCAAGGCGCTCACCGGGTCGTCCCGGCCGCGAAACACAACCGGCGCATGCTAGCACCGCGGGCTGACATTTCAAGGGCTTCGGCTGTCACACCAACGACACCGATCGCTGGCAGAGTGGTGCGTGACAGAATAACACCGCCACCTTATGCTGAAGCGACACCCCGCCCGAGGATGGGCACGCTGGAGACGACAAGATGCCCCACCTGCTGAGACTTTCCCGCGAACTGGAAGCCCGCCTCGACGTGATCGCCGAGGCCACGGGCCTGGGCAAGACCGAGCTGATCACCCGCTGCGTGGAGGGCGGTATTCAAGCGCTTGAGCATCAGCTGCTTCCCGACGGCGGCGGTGCCCCGCGGACCGAGCGCAGCATCGACCAGATCCTGCGCGAGAGCGGCCTGGGGGCCTGATCCGAGAGGCGTCCCCCCATTTTCTTCTCTCCCAACCCGATGCCCAGTGACCGGCCGCTTCCCGCTTATCCGATGAAGTTCGCGCGGAAGTGCCGATACGCCACCAGCGCCCGCTCGCTGGAAGCGGCCACCATGCGCACTTCCTGGCCAGGCAGGCATTGGGCCAGCCGTGAGGCGGCCAGCGGGGTCAGCGCCCCCAGGCGCGGATAGCCACCGATGGTCTGACGGTCATTGAGCAGCGCGATCGGCTGTCCGTCCGGCGGCACCTGCACCGCACCTAGCCCAATTCCCTCCGAGACCAGCGAACCGACCCGGCACTGTAACCGCGGACCCGTCAGCCGAACGCCCATGCGGTCGGCGCGGTCGTCCACGCACCATGCCGCGTTGAAGGCCTGGAACAGGCTCTGCCCGGTGAAGTCGCCGACCTGGGCCCCGGGCAGCAGCGACAGCCTGGCGGGGGCTCGATAATCGATGCGCACCTCGTCGGGGGCCGCGTTAAGCGAGGCGCCGGCGCTCGACGGCTCGCCCACCGCCAGGCGGTCCCCCTCGGCCAGCTTGCTGCCGCGCCCGTCGAAGCCGCCCAGCCCCTCCCGCACCACGCAGGCCACGCTGCCCAGCACCGGTTCGGCGGCGAAGCCGCCGGCCACCGCCAGATAGGCGCGCAGCCCGTTGGCGGGCATGGCGAAGGCCAGGCGCTGCCCTTTGCAACACTGGACGCGCTGCCACAGCGGCAGCGCCTGGCCGTCGAGGGTGGCGCCCAAGTCGGCGCCGGCCACGGCGAGGGTCAGGTCCCGCTCGGCCACCAGGGTCAGCCCGCCGAAGGTGATCTCCAGGGCGGCGGTTCCCCAGGGATTGCCCGCCAGGTGGTTGGCCCAGGCCCAGCCGTGGAGATCCGCCGGTCCGCCCTGGGTCACCCCCAGGCGCCTCATGCCGAAACGCCCGGCATCCTCCAGCTGCGCCAGGGGTCCGGCACGCTCGACGCGAAAGCCGATAACGGTATACTTATTCGTCTCGCTGTTCGTCACCCTTTGCATCGCCCTTTTCATCACGCTTTTCATCGCCCCGCCTTCATGGGCGTGGTGTCGCCCCCCTGGGCCTCGAAGGCCGGTCGGTCCACTGGCACGAAGCGCACCCGGTCGCCGACGGCGAGCAGGCTGAAGCCCTCGCGGTCGCGATCGAACAGCCGCGCCGAGGTGCGCCCCAGCAGGTTCCAGCCACCCGGGGTGACCGTCGGATAGGCCGCCGTCTGGCGGCCGGCGATGGCCACGCTGTTCACCGGCACCCGCTGTCGCGGCGTCG
Organism: Halomonas sp.; assembly: GCA_003560175.1. GTDB lineage: Bacteria > Pseudomonadota > Gammaproteobacteria > Pseudomonadales > Halomonadaceae > Halomonas. The sequence continues at coordinate 1,916 of PWIZ01000272.1, forward strand.
CGAGCCGCGGCACCTCGAGGCGCTCATCCAGCAGCCCCATGAAGGCGAACCCAGGAGCGAAGCCCAGGGCGAAGACGCGATAAAGCGTGCCCGCATGGCAGTCGATCACCGCCTCCACCGACAGCCCGGTGTGCTCGGCGACCCGAGCCAGGTCGGGCCCCACGCGCTCGTCGTACCAGGTGGGCAGCTCGCGGACCTCGCCGGCCTCGGCCTGCTCGTCGGGAGCGAGGTCGCCCAGCAGCGCGAGCAACCGGCGGCGGGCCTCCTCGGGCGAGAGTCTGAGCGGATCGAAGACCACCAGCAGGGTGGTATAGGAGGGCACCAGATCCACCAGGGCATCGCCGAAGGCCGCCTCGCAGCGCCGGGTCAGGGGGGTGATCCAGGCCAGGTTGCTCTCCTCGATCTGGTCGAACAGCCTGACCATCCAGCCATCCAGCCCGGCCGACTCCAGCCTTGGCAGGCGCGCGCCCTCCCCGCTCATGTCGCTGGCTCGAGCGCATTCAGGGCCTCTCGAATCGCCCTCACCGCGGCGATGGACTCGGGGTTGTCGCCGTGCACGCAGAGGGTATCGGCGGCCAGGACGAGCTCGCTGCCGTCGCTGGCGATCAGGGGAAGCCCCCGGGCGATGCGCGTGGCCTGGTTGACGATCACCTCCGGGTCGTGATGGACGGCGCCCACCTCCCGGCGTGAGACCAGTCGACCCTCGCCGTCATAGGCGCGGTCGGCGAAGGCCTCGAACCAGAGGGTGACGCCCTGCTCCGCCGCAAGGCGGCTCACCACCGCGGTATCCCGGGTGGCCATGGTCATCAGCGGCAGCGACGGGTCGAAGGCCAGGATGGCCCGCATCACCGCCATCATGATCTCCGGGTCCCGGGCCATGTCGTTGTAGAGCGCGCCGTGGGGCTTCACATAGCTGACCTCGACCCCCTCCGCCCGACAGA
>PWIZ01000192.1 GCA_003560175.1 Halomonas sp.
GCTCGATGAACTCGCCCGGCTACTCGAGGCCGACGGACGGGTCACCGACCGTGCGACCTACGTCGATGCGGTCTGGGCCCGCGAACAGGAGACCGGCGGAACCGGGATGGAATCCGGCATCGCCATCCCCCACGCCAAGTCGCCTGCGGTCACCCGCGCCGGGCTGGCGTTCGGGCACAGCCGCACCGGGCTGGACTTCGGGGCCGAGGACGGCTCCCCCGCCGACCTGGTCTTTCTCATCGCCGCTCCCGAAGGCGAGGACGACCTGCACGTGCGGGTGTTGTCCCGCATCGCCCGCAAGCTGATCCACGAATCGTTCCGCACATCCCTGCGTGAAGCCGACAGCCCGCAAGCCGTCGTCGACATCATCGAGAAAGAGGTCGAACTATGAAATTGGTCGCCGTCACCAGTTGCCCGACGGGCATCGCCCACAGCGAGATGGCCGCGGAGGCTCTCGAGGTCGCTGCCCGCGAGAAGGGCCACGAGATCGAAGTGGAGGTCCAGGGCGCGGCCGGAAGCCCGCCACTGGCCGACACCACCATCCAGAACGCCGAGGCGGTGATCTTCGCCGTGGATGCGACCGTGCGCGACATCGAACGCTTCGCGCACCTGCCCAAGGTCGAGGTGCGCACCCGCGCCGCGATCGACAAGGCCCCGGCCATCGTCGACCAGGCCGTCGAGGCAGCCCAGCGTGCCCCCGCCCGTGTGAACGCCGCCAGCGGCAGCGCACAAGCGAGCGAAGCAGGCGGGGACGAGGAGGACGTCTTCTCCTCGGTCACCGGCCAAGGCGGGGGACGCGCCGAGGAGGTCCGCCGATGGCTGATGACCGGGGTCAGCTACATGATCCCCTTCGTGGTCGCCGGAGGCATCCTCATCGCCGCCTCGTTCGCGATCGCCGACGCCGTGGCGGTCACCGAACTCACCGTGTTCACCGAGGAGGACGGCCTGTTCCTGCCGGGCGACCTGGGTGTGGCCCCGATCACCTGGATCGGAGCGGTGCTGCTCGCCATCGGCGGTGTCGCCTTCAGCATGCTCGTACCCATCCTGTCCGGTTTCATCGCCTACGCGATGGCGGACCGGCCCGGGATCGCACCGGGGATCGTCGGCGGGTTGCTTGCCAACGAGATCGGAGCCGGGTTCATCGGCGGGCTGATCGCCGGCCTGCTGGCCGGATTCATCGTCAACGCCATGAAGAAGATCCCGGTCAAGGGAACGCTCAAGCGCATGATGCCGGTGCTGATCTACCCCCTGTTCGGCACGCTGGCGGTCGGTCTGTTGATGTTGCTCGTGATCGGTGAGCCGGTCGCCACCATCAACCAGGCGCTCGAGAGCTGGTTGACCGGGTTGAGCGGCGCGAACCAGATCCTGCTCGGACTGATCATCGGCGCCATGATGGCCTTCGACATGGGTGGACCGGTCAACAAGGTGGCCTACGCCTTCGGGATCCTCTCGCTCGAGGCCGGCAACTTCCAGATCATGGCCGCGGTCATGGCTGCCGGGATGACCCCACCACTCGGGCTCGCCCTGGCGACGGTCGTACGCAAGAAGCTGTTCACCGAGCCCGAGCAACGCGCTGGGCAGGCCGCATGGGTCATGGGTGCCTCGTTCATCACCGAGGGTGCCATCCCGTTCGCCGCGGCCGATCCGCTTCGGGTGATCCCCTCGCTGATGCTCGGCTCGGCAGCTACCGGGGCGCTCTCGCTGGCGTTCAACGCGTCGCTGCAGGCTCCCCATGGCGGGATCTGGGTGATCGCCGTGATCGGCAACCCGCTGCTGTACCTGCTCGCCATCGCCATCGGAACCGTGATCACCGCAGCATCGGTGATCGGCCTGAAGTCCCTGCGGGGCCGCACCAAGGCCGCCGAACCCGTTCCCGCCTGAGCGCCACCAGAGGAAAGAGTCCACCATGCCCGAACAATCCGTCATCCTGCCCAATCCCAGCGGCCTGCATGCCCGTCCGGCCAAGGTCTTCGCGAAGGCCGCTGCCGGCGCACCGGGCACCGTCACGCTCACCAAGGACGGTCGCGAGGTCAATGCCAGTTCCGTGCTCTCGGTGCTCACCCTCGACTGCCACAAGGGTGACGAGATCCTCGTCAAGGTCGAAGGCGACGACGCCGAGCAGACCCTCGACGAGCTCGTCGCGTTGATCGAGTCCGGCATCGGGGAGGGGGCAGCATGAGCAGCACGCTGCTCACCGGACGGGGGGCGGCGCCGGGCGCCGCCCTCGCCCCGGCCTTCGTCCTGCGAGCCGACCCGGCCGCCGACCTCGCCTTCCCGGACCGGCGGGAGGGCAGCGCGGAAGCCGAGAACGATCGGCTGCGGACCGCGCTGTCCACGGCCGAGGCGCAGCTCCGCGCACTCGCCGAACAGCTCGAGCGGACGGCCGGACCGGACGAGGCCGTGATCTTCGAGGCCCACGCCGAGTTCGCCGACGATCCCGAACTCGCCTCGATGGCCCGCCAGCACATCGAGGAGGGTGCGTCCGCGGAGCGGGCGGTGACCACCGCGTTCGGGACCTTCCGTGACCTGCTCTCGGCGTCATCGAGTGAGTACCTGGCCGCACGGGCCGAGGACCTCGACGATGTCCGTGACCGGGTCGTCGCGATCCTGCAGGGACGCTCGGTGGTGGTGGCCGCGCCCGAGGTGCGTTCGGTCATCGTCGCCCGTGAGCTCACCCCGTCGCAGACCGCCAGCCTTCCGCGCGCGCTGATCGCGGCGCTGGTGACCGAGACGGGCTCACCCACCAGCCACGCTGCCATCCTGGCGCGCTCCCTGGGCGTACCGGCTGTCGTCGGTGCGACCGGCATCGTCGACCTCGCCTCCGACGGCGTGGAACTCGCCGTCGACGGCCAC
>PWIZ01000100.1 GCA_003560175.1 Halomonas sp.
GTTTAAAAGCAATAGCCTGGTGATTACAGATTTCAGTTCCAAAAGTTTTACGGGTTTTTGAGTATTTTAGTGCCAGTTCAAATGCTCCTGCAGCAATACCAGTGGCCTGGGCAGCAATTCCTATTCTGCCGCTTTCGAGTGCTCGCATTGCAATGGAAAAGCCCTCTCCTTACCTGCCAAGGAGATTTTCAACTGGAACACGAACATCTTTAAAGTACACATCGTGGGTATCTGAGCTGCGCATACCCATCTTGTTTTCATTGGGCCCAAGACTTATTCCCGGAGAATCCTTTTCAACTATAAAAGCATTGATTCCCCTGTATTTTTGTGAAGGATTACTTTGTGCAATAACGATATATACTGAGGCATTTTTCGCATTTGTAATCCACTTTTTGGTACCATTGATAAGGTAATAATCACCTTTTTTCTCAGCCCTTGTAGACTGTGCACCTGCATCACTGCTGGCTTCAGGTTCTGAAAGCAAAAAAGCTCCAATATGCTCACCTGATGTGAGCCTTGGCAGGTATTTATTTTTGGGTTCTTCGCGTCCGTATTTTTCAATGACATGGTTAACCAAAGAATTGCAAACCGATAACACTACTGAAACTGCCGGGTCAACTTTGGAAATCTCTTCTATGGCTATTGTAAAAGAAACCGTATCCAAACCCATCCCTCCATATTTCGGATCTGCTGTAAGACCAAAGAATCCCAGGTTACCCAGCTTTTGAAAATGCTCTGTGGCAAACTCACTATTTTCATCTCTTTCTATAACTTCGGGTAATAACTCTTTCTCTGCAAACTCCCTGGCAATACGTTGTATTTCCTTTTGTTTTTCTGTTAAGCTAAAATTCATGATTTATGATTTGATTTAAGGGTTTCGACTATCTTTTACCAAAGATAAAAGAATTTTGCACTTTAACAATAGTTGGAATTACAACAGTCTGTTAAATAATAATATAGAGTGTTTGAAAATCCAATGGAAAAATAAAGTTTCAGGTTTATTAAAAGTTGCTGAGATGGCTATAGTGTCGTAATAAAACTCTGCAAACTAAAAAAGCCATCACAGAGTTGGTTCTGTGACGGCTTTTATTAAATGGTATTTGCTAATACTACTCCCAGGTAATTTTATATGTGCCCAGGTTTTTTTCTTCAAATGATCTTATGAATTCGGCGCGTGAAGCACATTCTGTTTTTGCTTTACGCACAAATATCTCAGCTGATTTGCGGTACTCCATATCGCGGTGGGCATCCTGAAGCAAAAGGTATCCCATTATGATATAACCTGCTATTTCTACCAGGCGACGCGCATGAAAATCAAGCAACTCATTGTTTTTTGTCTCCAGAATGGACTTACTTAATTTCTCAAAATCATCGGTAAGATCAATCAGTGTGTTTTTCAGATATTCATATTCGGGTTTTACATGATGCTGCTCCTGGTATTCTCGGATCAGTTTCAGATAAGCACCGTTTCCTACCGCCCTTATGGCCGCTACTACCTGCAGTTGTGAAGTTCCTTCGTAAATATTGGTAATACGGGCATCCCTGAAAAGCCTTTCAACCGGAAAATCTTTCATGTAACCGGTACCACCATGCACCTGCAATGCTTCCGAAGCAATTTCGTTACAGTACTCACTGGCAAAAAGCTTAAGTAGCGGGGTAAGTGCATCTGCAACACGGGTATGGTGCTTAGCATCGTTCCTTTCTTCAGGTTCAAGTTTACGTTCTTCCTGTATAAAGGAGTAAGATTTATAAATATCCACATAACGCGCGGTTTCATAAAGAAGTGAACGGCTTGCATCAATTTTGGCGCGCATAACCGAAAGCATCTCGTAAACAGCAGGATAATTGATGATAGGTTTACCGAATTGCTCACGTTCATAAGCATACTTCAATGCTTCACGGTATGCAGCTTCAGCAATACCTACAGACTGTGCTCCTACTCCAAGACGGGCAGAGTTCATCAGCGACATTACATACTTGATAAGTCCCATGCGGCGTTCTCCAACCAATTGCGCAGGTGCATCCTTAAACACCAGTTCGCAGGTTGGTGATCCCTTGATACCGAGTTTATTTTCAATACGCCTGATGGTAAGAGCCTTATCTTTTCTGTCATACACAAAAAGTGACAAACCACGCCCGTCAGTAGTTCCGGGTTCGGTTCTTGCCAGTACAAGGCTGATATCGGCATCGCCGTTTGTGATAAATCTTTTAACTCCATTTAGAAACCATTGCTGTTTCTGTTCATCAAAAGTAGCTTTTAATTGAACGGCCTGAAGGTCGGAGCCTGCATCGGGTTCGGTAAGATCCATGGCAGCAGTTGCACCCTGGTTAAAACGGGGCAGAAATTCCTTTTTGATTTCGTCGCTGGCAAACTCATGCAAAGTTTCTGCACAGTCCTGCAAACCCCAAATATTGGCAAATCCGGCATCAGCTCGCGATACTAGTTCAGCAGCCATAACGTAGGGCACCATTGAGAAATTTAATCCACCATATTCTCGTGGCAATGACATACCGATGAGTCCGGCTTTTGTTAGTGTGTCATGATTTTCCTGGGTTCCTTTGGCATAAATTACCTCGTTATTGATAAGTTGAGGACCTTCATGATCAACTGACTCTGCATTGGGAGCTATGGTTTCACCGCATATCTCGCCCACAATTTCAAGAACTTTGTCGTAGGAATCCAGGGCATCTTCAAAATCCTGGAAAGCATAATCATACTTATCTTTATCGGCAAAATCATTTTCTTTCAACCTGATGATCTTCTCCATCAGGGGGTGCTTAAGGTGAAACTTCAGACTGGGGTTATCTTTATAAAAATTTTCCATTGTTCTTTTATTTAAATCATTGA
>PWIZ01000163.1 GCA_003560175.1 Halomonas sp.
CCAGGGGCCGTGATTGAGTGTCAACAGCGCCAGGTACTCGGCCTGGGCGTCAATCGGCCATAGCCGAAGGGCGCCCACATCCGGGTGCTGGTGGATGTAGTCCAGCCACAGCTGCTGGACGAACTCTTCCCTCTGCATCGTTGGCTTCCCTTGTCATGGATGCTGGCGGGAAGTATAGGCAGATGGCCCTGCCGGGCATTCAACGCCGGGATGACGTTTTTTGCTTTTCACTCCTGTCCAAGGGAAGGAGAGCGCTAGGATTTCCGGGGTCAGACGCTGCGGACCGGCTCCAGCAGGCCATGCTTTCGCACATACTGCTCGAACTCGGTATAGCCGCCGATGGGGGTCTCATCGATGAAGACCTGTGGCACGGTATGCACCGGCTTGCCGATGGTCTTCTCCAGGTCGGCCTTGGTGATGCCCTCGGCCTGGATGTCCACGTAGCGAAACCCTTCGATGGTGCCGGCCTCCTTTAGCCGGGTGGCCAGTTGATTGGCAAAGACACAGAAAGGGCAGCTGGGGCGGCCGAAGATGGCGACGAACATGTGGACTCCTGATGGGTGGTAGTAACAATTGGCACAGATTGTGACGGGTCGGCGACGGGCGCGCCAATAGTCGAGGTCAAGTTGCGCCATTGTCGCGCCCTATCATTCACTGGCCTAGCCAAGGGATGGCTCAGCACTGGACAACCTCACCGGCATCCGCGCGTCGCAGCAGCTCACCCAGCTCCCGGTGGATGCCGGGGCTGGTGACCAGCAGGTTCTCGCCGTAGAGATCTTCAGGAAAACCGGCGGGGCAGGGGTAGAGGTGGCCGGTGCGGGCGCCGGCCTCCCGGGCGATCAGCCAGCCGGCGGCGAAGTCCCAGGGGGAGACGCTCTCGTAATAGGCATCGAGACGTCCACAGGCCACGTCACACAGATCCAGCGCTGCCGATCCATTACGCCTCACGTCCTGGCAGTGCTGGAGGACAGCCATCAGTCGGCGCATCAGTGGTGGGCGACTGTCCCGCCGGTACGGAAAGCCGGTGCCCACCAGACAGTGCTCGAGGTTGCCAATGCGGCTGGCCTGGATGGGCTGCTCGTTGCACTGGGCGCCCTTGCCGGCCAGGGCGGTGAAGGTCTCGCCGAGGAAGGGGGCATGGACCACGCCGACACGCACTCGGCCGGCCACCGCCCAGGCGATGGAGACCGCCACATGGTGCAGGCCATGGGCGAAGTTGACGGTGCCATCGATGGGATCCACCACCCACAGCGGCGCATCATCGCTCACTACGCCGCGCTCCGGGGACAGTTCCTCGCTGAGGCGCGCCTCGCCGGGGAAGCTGGCCTCGAGACGCGCACTGATATGGGTATCCACGGCGACATCCACATCGGTGACCAGCTCCTGACCCTGCTTGTAGCGGTGTCCAAAGGTCTGCTGCTCCCGGGCCTTACGGATCATTTCGCCGGCCTCTCGGGCAATGGCAACGGCCAGGGCCAGGCGTTCGGCATCGGTCATGAGAGGCTCCACGGGCTTGCTGATAACGGCTTCTTAGCATAGCAGGCCGGGCTGCGCCTCGGGGAGGGCGGCGTTATACTGCGGCGCATTTGCCAAGGAGCCTCCCGTGCATGCCCTGACCCCTGAGCAGTACGCCCGCCTGCGTCGGTTGGCCGAGGCCTGGACCCGTGAGCACCAGCGCGACGCCAAGACATCGCCGTTATTCAACCCGCGCCTGGCCGCGGATGCGCTTTGCTTTCAGCGCCATGACGATCCCGTGCTGGGAGAGCAGCTGGTCGGTGCCCTGGTGACGCCGGTGTCGCTGTGGCTGGTGATGGTGCCCGCGGGCGAGTCCGGCGAGCGGCAGGAGGCAGGTGCTCGGCACTGGCTGACGCTGCCTTCGGGGGAGTATCCCCTGGAGACGGTCTTGCTGGGTGAGTCTCAGTGGTGCAGGCGACTGGTGCTGCTCGACGATCTCGCCGATGTCACCAGCCGTCAGGCGGCCAGCCGGCTCGCCCAGCAGCTGATGCAGCGAGTGATGGCCGCCGACGAGGGCGGCGGAGGTGGCGCCTGACGCGGCCCCGCCTTATGCTGGTTGCGCTGCATCATTGCTAGCTCGTGTTTCCATTACAAGGAGTCCTCCATGACAGGATCTGCCACTTTTATCCCCCGCGTCGCACTGGTGACCGGCACCACCAGCGGCATTGGCGAAGCGGTGGTTCGTCATTTCTCCGAGCTGGGCCATCAGGTGTTGGCCGTGGACTTCGATTCCGCGGGCGCCGAGGTGGCTGAGCGTGTCGGTGCGTCTTTCTTCGAGGCAGACCTCACCGATGGCGAGGCCTGCAAGGCCGCAGTGGCAGAGGCCATTCGCCGCTTCGGTCGTGTCGATATCCTGGTCAATAACGCCGGCATCCAGCACGTCGCGCCCATCGAGGAGTTCCCCGAGGCGAAGTGGCGACAGATCATCGACCTGATGCTCACGGCTCCCTTCCTGCTCACCCAGTCGGCCTGGCCCTCCATGCGTGAAAATGGCTGGGGCAGGGTGATCAACATCGCCTCGGTACATGCCCAGGTGGCCTCTCCCGGCAAGTCTGCCTACATCAGTGCCAAGCACGGCATGATCGGCCTGACCAAGACCGCGGCCCTCGAGGGCGGAGCCCAGGGGATCACCGCCAATGCCATCTGCCCGGCCTACGTGAAGACCCCGCTGGTGGACAATCAGATCGCCGATCAGGCGAAGCTACACGGCATGGAGGAGCAGGAGGTGATCGAGCAGATCATGCTCAAGAACGCCGCCGTGAAGCGGCTGATCGAACCGGGCGAGGTGGCGGAGCTGGTCGCCTACCTGGCATCGAATTCTGCCGGCGCCGTTACCGGGTCGAGCTGGAATATCGACCTGGGGTGGACCGCGCAGTAAGGGCCTTAGGGCAGCGACAAGCTTCAAGGACCAAGCTTCAAGGTATCCCCTTCGGCTTAGAGACAGCCGCTAAGGCATCCTCCTTGCTCCTCATCTTCTCACCGGCCGCTTCTGCAGCTTGCGCTGCAGGGTGCGCCGGTGCATCCCCAGCGCCCGCGCCGTGGCGGAGATATTCCCGTCGTGCTCCTGCAATACTTTCTGGATATGCTCCCAGGCGATCCGGTTGATCGACGGCGGCTGCTCGGCCACTCCCGTCTCCGGGTCCCCTGCCTCCTTGTCGAAGGCGGCCAGCACTTCGTCGGCGTCCGCCGGCTTGCACATGTAGTTCACCGCGCCCAGCTTTATCGCTTCCACGGCGGTGGCGATGCTGGAGTAGCCGGTCAGCACCACCACCCGGCACTCCGGCACCACCTGCAGCAGATCCGGCAGCAGCTTGAGGCCGGAGTCATGCTCCAGTTTCAGGTCCAGGGTGGCCAGCGTCGGTTTCTGTTGGTGCGCCATGGCCAGCGCCTGTTCGGCGTCATGGGCCACCAGCACCTCGAAGCCGCGGCGGCGCATGGCGCGGTCCAGCACGTGGCAGAACATCTCGTCATCGTCGATGATCAGCAGCCGTTCGGCTGCGGCTTGCTCTTGCATAGCGTCCTCGTGTTTCCGGGTGACGGCTCAGCTGGCCGGATCACTGCGCGGCAGCACCACTTCGGTCAAGGTGCCTCCCTCGGGATGATTGTACAGGCTGACGCCACCGCCGAGGCGATTGATCGTGGCGTGGGTCAGGAATAGGCCGATGCCTAGACCCTTGCTCTTGGTCGAGACGAAGGTCTCGCCGAGCTGGTCGGCGATGGAGAGAGCGACGCCGGGACCGTGGTCGCGGATGTCGACGATCACCTCCTCGGTGTTCCAGTCGAGGCCGATCAGGATGTTGTCGGGGTTGGCGTCGGCCGCGTTGTTGAGCAGGTTGGTCAGCGCCTGTTCCAGGGTGGTATCCACCGAGATCCAGGGGCGCCCGCGCCGCTCGGCCACCTCCATCAGGTGGCTAACGTCGGGGCGCAGCACCAGCCATCGCTGCACCACGCCGGCCAGCCACATTTCAGCGTCGCGCACCTGGGGTTCGCCCATGCGCCGCCGATCGGCATTTTCCACCAGTTCGCGCAGCCGCGACTTGCAGGTGTCCACCTGCTGGCGGAGCAGTTCGATGTCCTTGACCAGCATGGGGTTGTCCCGAGCGTCGTCGCGCATCTCGGTCAGCAATACCGCCATGGTGGAGAGCGGCGTGCCCAGTTCGTGGGCGGTACCCGCCGCCTGGGTGGCCACGGCCAGCACCTGCTCGTTGCGCAGGGCGGCTTCCCGGGTGCGTGACAGCGCCTGTTCCCGGCTGCGCAGCGCATGGGCCATCTTATAAATGAAGAAGGTCACCAGCCCCGCCGACAGAGCGAAGTTGAGCCACATGCCCAGGATATGAAGGCTGATGCCCTGGTCGACATGGTGCCCGTGGGAAAGCTGTGGCACCGGGTGGTAATTCACCATTAGCAGCGAGTAGGCCAGTAGCGCCGATGTGGCGATGATCCAGGCGTAACGCCAGGGCAGGGTGGCGGCGGCGATGGTCACCGGCACCAGGTAGTAGGTGATGAAGGGGTTGCTGGAGCCACCGGTGAAGTAGAACAGTAGGGTGAGGCCCGCCACATCGACCAGCAGGTGGGCCAGATATTCGACATGGGAGACGATGCGATGCCGCCCCAGCCGCCACCAGGTGGCCAGGTTGACCAGCGCCATGGCCAGCACCACGCCGATCACCGCCTTGACCCGCAGATCAAAACCGAGCAGTTCCACGCCGACGATGACGCCGACCAGGAAACCGGTCCAGGTGATTCCGCGCACGATGGTCAGGCGAACCAGGTTGCGGCTGGGCGTGGAGAGAGGCAGTGGCTGGGTGGTGGTCATGGCGGCTCCTTGCTGGCAGATCACCATCATAACCGTTGCGGAGCCGCTCTACATTTTGCAGGCCGACCGGTGAAGAGTGCCACCGGATACCGGCCATCGACCATTCGCCCATGGCATGACGGCAGGTGGCCGGGCGTGCTCGGCGTGCCCGACACCCAGCAGGTCGTCAGGGGAGTGCCCGCACTCCGATACCGTGGAAGTCGCTCTGCGGGTTGCCCTCTGCGGGCTGAATGACGGTCACCACCTCGCGGGTCGCGACATCGATGACCGCGAAGCCCGGGGTTTCCCCCTGGGCCATGTGCGGCATGGAGACCGGCTCCGGGCCCCGCAGGGTCACGAAGGCATAGCGGGAGTCGGGTGAGAAATCGAGGATATCCGGGGTATTGCCGGTGTCGGGCAGGGTGTCGATCACCTCGAGGCTGTTGGCGTCGATGACGGTGCCGTTCGAAGTGCCGCGGTTGACCATCCAGATCTCTTCGCCGTTGGGCAGGTTGCGGACTCCGTGGGCATCGATGCCCCGGCTGCTCACGTCCTGGCGCACGATCTCCAGTGACTCGACGTGGATGGCGTGCCAAACACCGACCTCGTCGCTGCCACCATTGACCAGCATATGCCGGGCGTCCGGGGTAAGCATGGTGCCGCAGTTGGTCTGCAACTCCTCGGGTCCCCAGGCCTTTTCCAGGGTGAAGCTGGCGTTGTCCACGACTACCAGACCGCCGTTGTTGAGCGCCGGCCCCAGGGTGACGAAGGCGCGTGAACCGTCTGCCGTATCGAAGTGGCAGATGGCCGCCACGTCGTTGAAGGCTTCGGCCTTGGCCGTGAAGACCGGATCCTGGGCAATGTAAAGCACCCGCCCCAGCTCGAATCGCTCGTTTTCCAGATCCAGCTGGATTTCGACCAGCCGGCCGTCCCGCTCTATGTCGGCATCACCGATGATGTCGGCCACCACGACCTCGTCGCCGGGACGCACCCCGGCCATGTGCGTGCGCGGCCCGGTGGCGATGATGTCCACCACGCTGCGGTCTTCGGTGCGGATCACTGCCACGTCGCCGCTGCCCACATTGGCGGTGAAGGCATAGCGCCCATCGGAAGTGAAGTCGATCATGTGTGGTACCTGCACACCGTGGTCGCCCAGGGGAATGCGCGAGACCTCCTCCAGCGCCTGGTCGTAGATATGAATGGTGTGGGTGCCCTGATCCAGGGCCCAGATCTCGTATCGATCGTCGCTGTCGGCCAGTCCAACGCTCGCCGATAACAGCAACGCGACTCCGCCCAGGGCGGGGGTCAGGGGGCTTAGGCATGCGGCTAGCCGGTTGAACGTGCCCATGGTGGATCCTTTGTCGATTATTGTCGTTCGCCCCCGGCATTATAGGTAGCCCAGGCACTGTGGCGGAAAGAGCCACTGGTTGTAACGCTATGTGATATGGATCCTGTCTCTCGCTGCGCTCTGGCCCTACAACTACCGGGCTCGAAGGCTTAGAATGTGTTCACTTCTTTTCATGCACGGTGTCGGCGTCGCCGCACCTCACAGACGGCGATACACACTTCATGTCGGAATCCTCTCTGGCCCGCGAAGTCGGGCTACGACGCACCTTCGCAATCATCTCGCACCCCGATGCGGGCAAGACCACCATCACCGAGAAGATGCTGCTGTTCGGAAACGCCATCCAGATGGCCGGCTCCGTCAAGAGCAAGCGCGCCGACCGCCACGCCACCTCCGACTGGATGAAGATGGAGCAGGAGCGCGGCATCTCGGTGACCACCTCGGTGATGCAGTTCCCCTATGGCGGCCGCATCGTCAACCTGCTCGATACCCCCGGCCACGAGGACTTCTCCGAGGATACCTACCGCACCCTGACCGCGGTGGACTCGGCGCTGATGGTGATCGACGGCGCCAAGGGCGTCGAGGCCCGCACCGTCAAGCTGATGGAAGTGTGTCGCCTGCGCACCACGCCGATACTCACCTTCGTCAACAAGATGGACCGCGATATCCGCGAGCCCATCGAGGTGATGGACGAGGTCGAGGAGGTGCTCAACATCCAGTGCGCGCCCATGACCTGGCCGATCGGCATGGGCCGTCACTTCAAGGGCGTCTACCACCTGTATAATGACGTGGTGCATCTCTACACCCAGGGGCAGGGCAGCCGCATCCCGGACGACAGGCGTATCGAGGGGCTCGACAACCCCGAGGTGGACGACGTTCTCGGTGAGGATCTGGCCGAGGAGCTGCGCATGGAGGTAGAGCTGGTTCGCGGTGCCTCCCATGAGTTCGATCACGCGGCCTACCTGCGCGGCGAGCTCACGCCGGTCTATTTCGGCACCGCCATGGGTAACTTCGGCGTGCGCGAGATGATGGACGGCTTCGTGGAGTATGCGCCGCCGCCCCAGCCCCGGGAGACCGATACCCGCATCGTCGAGGCTGAGGATGACCGCTTCACCGGCTTTGTCTTCAAGATCCAGGCCAACATGGACCCCAACCATCGTGATCGTATCGCCTTCCTGCGTGTCTGCTCGGGCAAGTATGAGAAGAACATGAAGATGCGCCACGTGCGCATCGGCAAGGACGTCAAGATTGCCGATGCCCTGACCTTCATGGCCGCGGATCGCACCCAGGTGGAAGAGGCCTGGCCGGGCGACATCATCGGCCTGCATAACCACGGCACCATCCAGATCGGGGACACCTTCACCCAGAACGAGGAGATGCGCTTCACCGGCATCCCGCACTTTGCCCCCGAGCTCTTCAAGCGCGTGCGCCTGAAAGACCCGCTGAAGATGAAGGCGCTGCAGAAGGGTCTGCAGCAGCTCTCCGAGGAGGGCGCCACCCAGGTGTTCATGCCGCTGGACAACAACGACCTGATCCTCGGTGCCGTGGGTACCCTGCAGTTCGACGTGGTCGCCCATCGCCTCAAGGAGGAGTACAAGGTGGAGGCGGTCTATGAGGGGGTGAACGTCAATACCGCCCGCTGGATCTACTGCGAGGACGCCAAGAAGCTCGAGGAGTTTAAGCGCAAGGCCAGCGCCAACCTGGCCATCGACGGTGGCGGCTACCTGACCTATATCGCGCCGACCCGGGTCAACCTGCAGATGACCCAGGAGCGCTGGCCGGAGATTCGCTTCCAGCCTACCCGGGAGCACTGATCTCCGCGATGCTGATCGACGCCCACTGTCATCTGGATTTCCCCGATTTCGACGCCGACCGCGAGGCGATGTTCGAACGGGCCAGGGCGGTGGGCGTTGGCCATTTCGTGGTGCCGGGCACGACGCGCAAGCGCTGGCCCGATGTGCTGGCGCTGGGGGAGCGGGAGGATGTCAGCGTCTGCCTGGGGCTGCATCCCTACTTCATGGCGCAGCATCGCGAGTCGGACCTCAACGCCCTCGAAGGGGCGCTGGCGCAGCACCCCGAGCTGGTGGCGGTGGGCGAGTGCGGCATTGATGCCCGTTTCCCCGAGACCCTCGAGACCCAGTGGAGGCTCTTCGATGCCCAGCTCAGGCTGGCGAAGGCATATGAGCTGCCAGTGGTGATCCATTGCGTGCGTGCCAATGACCAGGTGGCCAAGCGACTGCGCCAGCTGGCGCTTCCCTGCGGCGGGCTGATCCATGCCTTCGCCGGTTCGCCGGAGCAGGCACAGCGTTTCATCGATCTGGGCTTCGTGGCGGGTCTGGGGGGCGCCGTGACCCATGACCGGGCAAAGCGCTTACATCGAGCAGTGGCCGCGCTGACCGATGACGGCTACGTGCTGGAGACCGACAGCCCCGATATGCCGCTGGCCGGCCATCGAGGGAAGCGCAACGAGCCGGCCCGAGTAAAGGAGGTGTGTCGGATCGTCGCCGAGCTGCGCGGCCAGTCGGTCGAGAGAGTGGCGGACAACAGTACCGCTACCGCGCGGCGGCTGTTCCGACTATGACGTGCTTGGTGCCTTTGTGAACGAGTGCCTTGGTGAACGAGTGCCTTGGTGAATGAGTGCCTTGGAGGCTCAGGCCTTGGCCGCCAGGCTCTCGGGGTCCAGGCGTTCGATGGGGTAGGGCAGCTTGAGCTGCTTGAACGCCTGGCCGGCGACGCGCAGGGGGCCCAGGTCCTCCTTCGTGCTCAGCACCGCCAGGATCTCTGCCTGGTCATAGGCGTCGAGCTCAGCGGCCAGCACCTCACCGACCGCCTTGCCGCCGACTGTCTCCACTGGACTGCCCAGTGGCGGCAGCTCGCTGCCTTCCAGTTGAGCGCGCACCAGGCGGCGCTTTACCTGGCCCCGGAAATGGGCGCGGGCCACGACTTCCTGCCCGGTATAGCAGCCCTTCTTGAAGCTGATACCGCCCAGCGCCTCCCAGTTGATCATCTGCGGCAGCAGGGCATCGCGATGGGCGGACGTCAGCCAGGCCAGGCCGGCCTGGATGTCATGCAGACACCACACCGCATTGCCCACCGGTGTGGCCTGCTCGGTAAGCCGCAGCCACAGCGCTGAGGCGTGCTCGGTGGCCAGGCAGATCAGCAAGCGAGGGCGCGGCCCGGGATGGGCCAGCAGCTGGACGTCGGCGTCTCCGGCCTGATGCCAGACCGCCGGCGGAAGCAGGTCCAGCCTGACCTCTGCCAGCGCCGGGGCCTCGCGGCCGATCAGCCCGATCAGCGCGAGATCGTCGCGCTCCTTCAACTCCGTCTTGTAGAAGGCGGCAAACTTGCCCAGGTGCTCTGCCAGGGAGTGAACCAGACCGCGAGGCATCAGCAGCCGATAGTGGCCCTCGGCAACGCGCAGCAGCTGGGCGTTGGCCAGCATGCGCCCCTTGGGGGTGCAAAATACGGTGAGGGGGGCAAGATCGCCGTCGGCGAGGCCCACCTGGGCGCTGGTCTGACCCTGTAGGAATCGCTCCGCATCGGGGCCAAACACATCCAGCACGCCCAGGTGGACCAGCGGCGCCACCACGGTGCCGTCCAGGGCCTGGCGGGCCGGCTCTGAGGTCTCGAAGGCGATCCTGTCCTCGGCGTCCTGCCGTCCGCCTGGGGCGGTGATCCAGTCGGGCATGGGGTGCTCCTTGTCGTTTGCTGAGTGGCTGGCTCCTCTTATGCGGGTAGCCGTACGACTTTGCAACCGCTGTGGTCGTCTCGGCGCCATGTTAGACTCGTCCGCATATTCCGCTCAGGGCAGCTTTGCCACTCCCTCGCCACAACATCGGAGAGCCGTCCAATGGCACACCAATCGCTGAGCTTCAAGGGCGTCGATAACGCCGACCAGATCAACCGTATCACCACCGCACTGATGATGTTGGAGGGCGTCGATAGCGCCGAAGTGGGTCGCCACGGTGCCGAGGTCGAAGGGCGCGCCCGCCGGGATGAGCTGATCAAGGCCGTCGAGGCCCTCAAGCTTCCCATCAAGGTCAATTGAACAGGAGATTTCCGTGGAAAAGACCATTGACGTTGTCAGCGTGCGCAACCATATCTTCCGTCAGCGAGTCGAACTGGACGGGTTCGAGGACCTCTTCGTCGATGTGCCGGTGGCCTACGGCGGAGAGGGGAGTGCCCCCGACCCCCACGACTATTTCGACCTCTCGCTGGGCGCCTGCAAGGCCATCACCTCGATGATGTACGCCCGGCGCAAGAAGTGGCCCCTCGAGGGCGTGAGCGTGAAGGTGCATCGAGACGATAGCGAGGAGCGTCACGGCACCTATCGACTCGATGTGGAGATGACCTTC
The DNA here is from genome assembly GCA_003560175.1 of Halomonas sp. GTDB lineage: Bacteria > Pseudomonadota > Gammaproteobacteria > Pseudomonadales > Halomonadaceae > Halomonas. The sequence goes on from PWIZ01000163.1 coordinate 10,511, forward strand.
CACGGCATCGAGGATCCCGAGCAGCGCGCGCGCCTCGAGGAAATCAGTCACAAGTGCCCCATCCATCGCCTGATGACCAGTTCCACCGTGGAGGTCAGCACTCGGACCAGCGTCGAAGCCTGATACATCCGACGATGGAATACACGGAGATTCAATGAGCAAGCCCTTTCGCCTCGCCTCGAAGTTCCAACCCGCCGGCGATCAGCCCAAGGCCATCGACAGCCTGGTCGGGGGACTGGAATCGGGGCTTGCCCACCAGACACTGCTCGGAGTCACCGGTTCGGGCAAGACCTTCACCATGGCCAACGTGGTCGAGCGCCTGCAGCGGCCAACCATCGTCATGGCGCCCAACAAGACCCTGGCGGCCCAGCTCTACGGCGAGTTCAAGGCGTTCTTCCCCGACAACGCCATCGAATACTTCGTCTCCTACTACGACTACTACCAGCCCGAAGCCTATGTGCCGTCATCGGACACCTTCATCGAGAAGGATGCGTCCATCAACGAGCACATCGAACAGATGCGCCTATCGGCCACCAAGGCGCTGCTGGAGCGCCGCGACGCGCTGATCGTGGTCTCGGTATCGGCCATCTACGGCCTGGGCGATCCCGAGCAGTACCTGAAGATGCGTCTGCACTTCACCCGGGGCGAGCTGATCGATCAGCGCTCCTTCCTGCGCCGCCTGGCGGAGCTGCAGTACACCCGCAACGACATGGACTTCAAGCGCGGCACCTATCGGGTGCGCGGCGACGTGATCGATATCTTTCCGGCCGATGCCGAGGACGAAG
>PWIZ01000134.1 GCA_003560175.1 Halomonas sp.
TATCGGCCCTCGTCATGGCCCTGGCCCTCCCCGCCGCGGCGCAGCTCCCCGTGGGAGAGCCCGAACCCACCCTGGACTACTACTTCCCCGACGGGGAGAGCTTCGCCGCGGCCATCCCCTCGGCCAAGGGGCGCGAGCTGCAGGATGTGCTGGCCACGCTGCCGGTGCTCCCCCGCATGCAGAAGGTGCTGCCGCTGCTGCGCAAGGAGATCGAGGTCGCCCAGCTGCAGAGCGAGATCAGCGATCAGGTCAACGCCCAGATGCAGGAGCGCCAGCGGGAGTTCTTCCTGCGTGAACAGCTCAAGGTGATTCAGCGTGAGCTGGGTATCTCCAAGGACGACCGCGAGAACGACGTCGACACCTTCCGCGACCGCCTGGAGAGCCTGGTGGTGCCGCCCAGAGTGTTGACCCGCATCGAGGAGGAGCTCGATAAACTCTCGGTCCTGGAAACCGGGTCGCCGGAGTACGGCACCACCCGCAACTACCTCGACTGGCTGACCAGCCTGCCCTGGGGTGTGCACAGCCAGGACCAGCTCGATCTGGTCCACGCCCGGCAGGTGCTCGACCGCGATCATGACGGCCTGGATGACGTGAAGGAGCGCATCATCGAGTTCCTCGCTGAAGGCACCTTCAAGGGCGATGTGGGCGGCTCCATCCTGCTGCTCGTCGGCCCGCCGGGGGTAGGCAAGACCTCGGTGGGGCGCTCCATCGCCGAGGCGCTGGGGCGCGAGTTCTACCGGTTCTCGGTGGGGGGCATGCGCGACGAGGCGGAGATCAAGGGGCATCGGCGGACCTACATCGGCGCCATGCCCGGCAAGCTGGTGCAGGCCCTCAAGGAGGTCGAGGTCGAGAATCCGGTGATCATGCTCGACGAGATCGACAAGATGGGCCAGTCCTTCCAGGGCGATCCCGCCTCGGCGCTGCTCGAGGTGCTCGACCCGGAGCAGAACGTCGACTTCCTCGACCACTACCTGGACGTGCGCGTGGACCTCTCCAAGGTGCTCTTCGTCTGCACCGCCAACACCCTGGACTCGATTCCGCCGGCGCTTCTCGACCGCATGGAGCAGATCCGCCTCTCCGGCTACATCGCCGAGGAGAAGCTGGTCATCGCCAAGCACCACCTCTGGCCCAAGCTGCTCAAGCGCGCCAATATCCCCAAGAAGCGCATCAACCTCACCGAGGCGGCGTTGCGTCAGCTGATCGAAGGCTATGCCCGAGAGGCCGGGGTGCGTCAGCTCGAGAAACAGCTGCACCGCATCGTGCGCAAGGCGGCGGTGACGCTGCTGGAGAATGACCAGCAGTCGGTCAAGGTCTCGGTGAAGAACCTCGAGACCTTCCTCGGCGCCCCGCTTTTCCGCAAGGAGCAGGTGCTCAAGGGGGAGGGGGTGGTCACTGGCCTGGCCTGGACCTCTATGGGCGGCGCGACCCTGCCCATCGAGGCCGGCAAGGTGCACTCCCTGACCCGCGGCTTCAAACTCACCGGCAAGCTCGGCGAGGTGATGCAGGAGTCCGCCAATATCGCCTACAGCTATGTGCTGGGCCACCTGGCCGACTACGGCGCCGACGCCGACTTCTTCGACTCCGCCTTCGTGCACCTCCATGTTCCGGAGGGCGCCACGCCCAAGGATGGCCCCTCGGCGGGGGTGACCATGGCCACGGCGCTGCTCTCGCTGGCCAAGCACCACTCCATCGAGCGGCCGCTGGCCATGACCGGCGAGCTGACCCTCACCGGCCAGGTGCTGCCGGTGGGCGGCATCCGCGAGAAGGTGATCGCCGCGAGGCGCAGCGATATCTTCGAGGTGATCCTTCCCGACGCCAACCGTCGCGACTATGACGAGCTGCCCGACCATCTCAAGGAGGGCATGACGGTGCACTTCGCCAAGCGCTACAAGGACGTGGCCAGGGTGGTATTCGGCTAGCGGTGTCTTTGGCCCTGGTCAGCCTGCTCAAGCGCGGCCAGGGCCTGATGGCCGAAGTCGATGATGGCGAGGTAATGCCGGTGGGCGATCACGCTCTTCACGATCTCTGGGTCGACATCCAGATAGTCGTGCACCAGCACATTGCGCAGGCCGATGACCTTGCGCCAGGGGACTGTGTGATCCACCTTGCCGGCATCCTGAAGTCGTTCGAAGCCGGTGGCGGCGTCGCGGCATGCCACTCCGGTCTCGTGGCGTGCCTAGTGCTTGGCCAGCCCGATGCAGGCGTTAAGCGTGATCAGCAGGGTGCGCTCAGCCGCGAGCCGTTCGAGTCGACTCCAGGGGCGTTGCCGCACAAACACCCTGAGGTCGTCGAGATCACGAGCGCACTCTGCCAGGTGACGACGCTGCGTCAGAAGGTAAGTGCCCTGGCAGAACATGTTATGCATCGCCAGTCTCTCCTTCGTGGGTATGGATCATCTTCCTGCCAGCCGTCGCGCGGTGCAAGACGCCCCGCCCAGGCCTGGCCTGACGGCCGGCCGCATGCCAGAATCCACGGCTGACTGGACACCAGGACCGCCCGGGCCCGGCCTCGGGTGGCACGCACCTCGAGAGGACACCATGCCCGAGTATCGTTCCCGCACCACCACCGCCGGCCGCAACATGGCCGGCGCCCGCGCCCTGTGGCGTGCCACCGGCATGAAGGATGACGACTTCCACAAGCCGATCATCGCCGTGGCCAACTCCTTCACCCAGTTCGTGCCGGGTCACGTGCACCTGAAGGACATGGGGCAGCTGGTGGCCCGCGAGATCGAGAAGGCCGGCGGGGTGGCCAAGGAGTTCAACACCATCGCCGTGGACGACGGCATCGCCATGGGCCACGACGGCA
>PWIZ01000045.1 GCA_003560175.1 Halomonas sp.
GTCGGCGTACCCCACCTGCTCGGCCACCTCGTCGATGGGCGCCTCGCCGCTCTCCAGCATCTGCTTGGCCTCCTCCAGGCGCAGGGTGTGCACGTAGTCCATGGGCGTCATGCCGGTGGCCTGCTTGAAGCGGCGCTTGAAGGAGCGCTCGGTCAGGCCGCTCTGCTCAACCATGCCGGCCACCGGAGCGTGGGTATCGTAGTGCTGAGCCACCCACACCTGGCAGCGGGCGATCACCGCATCCTCAGCCTGTCGAGCGCTGGACAGCGCGGCATAGGGCTGTTGCCCCTCTCCGTGCCAATCGATCAGGTAGACCCGGGCCAGGTGCATCGCCTCGTTGATGCCCACCAGCCGCGCCACCAGGAACAGCGCCAGGTCCATCCAGGTGGTACCGCCACCCGCCATGATCAGCCGCTCCCCCTCCCCGCTCACCACCAGCGCGCGGTGGGCATGCACCTCCACGCCGGGATATCGCCGCGCCAGCACGTCGCAGTAGGCCCAGTGGGTGGTGGCGACCTGCCCCTCGAGTAGTCCCGCTTCGGCCAGCAGCAGTGCGCCGGTACAGGCGGCAGCCAGCAGCACGTCCCGTGAATGGGCCTTGCGCAGCCAGGCGAGCTCGACCTCATAGCGCCCGGCAAGTGGCTCCTCGGGCGCCACCAGCAGGTCGGGAATGCAGATGGCCATCGGCTCATGAACCTCGTCCAAGGAACCGTCAGGCTGGATCCAGGCGCCGTTGGCGGTGCGAAAACCCCGTCCGTCCCTGGAGACGATACGAGGACGCAGCAGCGAGGAGCCGCTGCGGCCGTGCACCAGCAGCTCCCAGTCGCGGCCGGCGGCGCCGAACAGGTCGAACATGCCAAAGAGGGTGGAGGCGGTGGTCTCGGGCACCGCCAGCAGTGCGATGGTGGCGGCGGGTTCGCTCATGGCAGGAAACCCCCGGTTGCGGCGCGAAACGCCTGCATGTCGGCGATGCCGCCGCCCTATGCTGAACCTGTCCCTACCGACCACGACAAGAGGACACGATCATGTGCGACATCGCCCTTCCCCATGACGACAAGGCTAGCACCGACGACTTCGAGACGCGTCTGGTTTCGGCCCTCAACGAGGGCGGGCTGCTGCTGCTGACCTCCATCGGCCACCGCACCGGACTGCTCGAGGCCCTCGCCGGCGTCGGGCCGGTCACGTCTCAGGCGCTTGCCGAGCGGGCCGGCCTCCAGGAGCGCTACGTGCGCGAGTGGCTCGGCGGCATGGTGGCCGGGGGGGTCGTCGAGACCGACCCAGAGGCCGGCACCTACTGGCTGCCGGCCGAGCATGCAGAACTGCTTACCGATGCCGGCCCCGCCAACCTGGCGGTCTATGCCCAGTTCATCTCGATGCTGGGCAGCGTGGAGGACGACGTGGTGCGCTGCTTCCGCGAGGGTGGCGGCGTGCCCTACTCGCGCTATCCGCGCTTCCAGGAGGTGATGGCCAGCGACAGCGGCCAGACCGTGCTGCCGGCGCTGTTCGACGCCATCCTGCCCCTGGCCCCGGAGCTCCCCGAACGGCTCGAGGCCGGCATTCGCGTGCTGGACTGCGCCTGTGGACGCGGCCGGGCACTGCAGGCCATGGCCGAGCGCTACCCGGCCAGCCGCTTCGTCGGCTACGACCTCTCGGCGGAGGCGATCGACTGGGGGCGTGAGCAGGCCGCAGCGGCGGGGCTCGACAACCTCAGCTTCGAGGTTCGCGACCTGAGCGACTTCGACGTCACCGCGGAGCCCGGGGCCTTCGAGCTGGTCACCACCTTCGACGGCATCCACGACCAGGGCCAGCCGCGCCGGCTGCTCAAGGGCATCCACCACAGCCTGACGCCGGACGGCATCTACCTGGTGCAGGACATTCACGCCTCGAGCCACCACCACCTGGACCGGGAGCACCCGCTGGGCGCGCTGCTCTACGCGGTCTCGGTGAGCCACTGCATGACGGTCTCGCTGGCCCAGGGCGGCGAGGGGCTGGGCACCATGTGGGGCCGCGAACGGGCATTGGCCTACCTGGAAGAAGCCGGCTTCCGCGACATCCGGGTGCAGCAGCTCGAACACGATATCCAGAACGACTACTTCGTCTGCCGGCCCTGAGGCCTAAGCTGATCCTGCACGACCGCCGGCAAGAGGCAGCTGCCTGACCATGAGCGTCACCGTCTCGCCGCGATAGACGCACTCTTCCAGCGCTTCCCAGCCCAGGCGCCGGTAGAGCGTCTGCCGGTCAGAGGTAAAGAGGTGGAATTGCTCGATGCCGTGGACCGAGGCCTCCTCCTCCACTCGCTGCACAAGCCGCGAAGCGATGCCTCGGCCGCGCCAGGCAGGTACCACATAGACCGAGGCCAGCCAGGGCGTGAGGTGCGGGCGGTCGTGCATGTCATCGGCGATCAGGCTGGCCATGCCCACCGGGGTATCGTCCCACAGGGCGATGAACACCGACGGCACGCCGCCGGGGCCACACTGCTCACGAAAGCAGAAGAGGGCCTCATCCAACCGCCTCTCCGGGGTGAGGTAACTCCACTGCTGGAACTCCCAGCGGGCCAGCTTCAGCACATGAGGTGAGCTCGGGGGCAGGCGTTCGAGGCGCACCCTGCCCTCGCCCCCGTTCGGGGGTGGCACGAGGGTCGCCGCCGGCGGCCTCGTCGCAGAGGGGCTCACCCTTGCGACCCCGGAGCCGGCTTGCCCACCTGCTCCCTGGCGAACTGGTTATGGGTACCGTCGCACCAGGGCGTGTTGCCAGTCTGCTTGCACTGGCAGAGATAGGCCTCGCCTCCCTCCTCGGCCACGAA
>PWIZ01000303.1 GCA_003560175.1 Halomonas sp.
CACCAGAAGGTGATGCTGATCGATGACTCGGCGGCCAGCGTCGGCACCGTCAACCTCGACAATCGTTCCTTCCGACTCAATTTCGAGATCACGGCCTTCCTGCCTGACCGGCATTTTGCCGCTCAGGTCCGGCTGATGCTGGAGCGGGACTTCGCCAACTGCCGGCGAGTCAGCCTCGACGAGATCACGTCGCGCTCGCTGTGGCGAAAGCTGGTCTCGCGGGCCGCCTACCTCCTGTCCCCTATCCAGTGATACATTATCATTTCACGATGGCCGCCTCGGCGGCCACCCTGCCATCCGCGGACCGGGAGTCACGGTGAACATCGAGACCAAGTGGCTGGAAGATTTCGTCGCTCTGGCCAATACCCGCAGTTTTTCCGCCTCGGCGAGGCAGCGCCACGTCACTCAGCCTGCCTTCAGTCGCCGCATTCGGGCCCTGGAGCAGACGGTGGGCGCCACCCTGGTGGATCGTTCCACCACGCCAGTAGACCTGACCCCGGAGGGGCAGCTGTTCCTGGTCACTGCCCGCAACCTGGTGGAGCAGCTCAACGAGAGCCTGGGGCATCTGCGTGGTCTGGCCATCGCCAACGAGGCGCTGGATATCGTCGCCGCGCAATCACTCGCGTTGAGCTTCTTTCCCCCGTGGATCTCGCGCCTCCAGCAGGGCATTGGGGAACTGCCGACTCGCCTGGTGGCCATGAACGTGGGAGAGGCGATCCACGTGTTGCGGGAGGGCAAGTGCGACCTGATGCTGGCCTACTATGATCCCTACGCCAGTATGCAGCTCGATTCGGAGGTGTTTCCCTCATTCTCCATCGGTCAGGTGAAGATGCTCCCCGTCAGCCTGCCCAACGAGGATGGCAAGCCGCGCTTTCCGCTGGCGGGCAGCGAGTCGATTCCCTATCTCGCCTACACTCAGGGGGCCTTCCTGGGCAGCAGCGTACGCATGCTGCTCAAGAATGATGCCCTTCGCCTGCGACTGCGCACCGTCTACGAGACCGCCATGGCCGAGGGCCTCAAGGGCATGGTGCTTCAAGGCCTCGGACTGGCCTGGATCCCCGACTTCTGCATCCGCGAGGAGCTCAAGAGCGGGCGCCTGGTGCGGGCCGGAGGCGAGGAGTGGGATGTGCCTCTGGAGATTCGGCTCTACCGCTGTTCCCTGGTCCACAAGCCCGGCGTCGAGAAGCTGTGGCGGCAGATGCAGAAGCTGCCGCGGGACTTTCTCCAAGCATAATCGGCTTCAGGCGTGATCGGCGCGTCTCAGTTCCCGCCGAAGTCGGCGGGCAGGCCGAGAAAATCCTGGATGATGAAGAAGTGGTCCTCGAAGAGGGCCTCCGGGTCCAGGTCGGCAAGCGCCACCCAGCGGGCGTGATCGCCGCCCTTCACCGGCTTGAGCCTGGGCAGCTGCTGATCGGGGGTCAGCGCGAAGTAGAAGGCCTCGGCCAGGGTGCGTCCCCGCCAGCTGCGATGGGGCTCGTCGAACAACCGCTGACCACGCAAGGATCCCTTGAGCACCGGCTCCGGCACCTTGAGTCGAATGCGCTCACGCAGCTCCCGGAGGCAGGCATCCAAGAGCCGTTCATGGGAGTTGATGAACCCGCCGGGCAGGGCGAGCAGCCCCTTGCCGGGTGCCGCGGTGCGGCGCACCAGCAGCACATGCCCCGACTGCACCACTACCGCATTCACCGTCACGAAGATGGGCGGATAGGGCGCCTGAGCCCAGGCACTGCGGTACTGATCCAGGAGTCGCTGCTCCTCGCTCAACTGCCGATAGTGCTCGCCGACGCAAAAGGTGCGCACCGCGCTGACCACCCCCGGCGGCAAGTCATGGTAGGCGCCGGTCGTCAGATAGTCATCGGCGGAGGAGGCAGAGCGGAACAGCCGCTCGCGGATCTGGCTGGCCGAAATGCCCTCCACCAGCGGCACGCTCACGGACTCCCACTGGGGAAACAGCGACAGGTAGTAGCTCGACTGGCCACGGCTCGCGCCGATCAGGCCGATCCGCGGCAATCGGGCGCCCCGAGGGCTGGCGATGTCACGCACCTTGCGCTGCACGTCACGCACCCAGACATCGTTGTTGTAGAGAGCATCGAGCAGCGGCACCACGGCAAGCCGAGCGTTCTCCTCATCATCGAAGGCGCTACGCAACATGGCGCGGCGTTCATTGAAGTGCCAGGGGTTACGCATCGAACGCGCTTGCCATTAGGAGCCTACCAGCACGATGACCTGTCGAGCGCGCTTGAGCGCCTCGTGGATCACCGCCAGATGGCCCAGGTGGGGCGGTTGGAAGCGGCCGATGAACACCAGGCAGTCGAAGTCGTAGGCGTCGCGGTCGATATCCGGGCAGGCTGGCATGTCGGATCCTGAAGGGGGAGTGGGCAATAGCGGGCTCATTATGGTCGGCTCATTCCTGGCTTTGCAATGCGCTAGGGGGTGCCATTCGCGTATCCTGTTGGCGACACAGGGATGCGGGGAACCTCATGATCAATCTTCGAACACTGATGCCGTCCGCCCTCGGCGCCACGCTCAGCTTCTGGTGGAACGTGACCCAGAACGCGATTCGCCTCTGGCTGGAGCGCAATGCCTTCAGCTATGCGGGATCGCTGGCCTTCTACACGCTCTTCTCGTTGGCCCCCACGATGATCATCGCGGTCACCGTGATCGGTCTGGTGCTGGGGGAAGATGCCGCCCAGGGCCAGATCGTTGCCCAGCTGCAGGGCACCATGGGCAAGGAGGCGGCCGCCGCCATCGAGGAGGCCGTCGCCAGTTCACGCATCGAGGAGTCGGGGCTGCTGCCCACGCTGCTGGGCTTCGGCGCGCTGCTGGTGGGGGCGACCACGGTCTTCGCCCAGATGCAATTTTCGCTGAACACCATCTGGGGGGTCACCGCTCGCCCCAGCGCCAACAGCGCCCTGGTGTTCATCAAGAACCGTCTGCTCTCGCTCACCGTCGTGCTCTCCATCGGCTTTATCCTGCTGGTGTCGCTGGTTCTCGGGATATTGGTGCGCGCCATGCTGCAGGCCGCCGATGAGCTGCTGCCCTTTGTGGGCTTTCTGACCACCGGTGCCGAGTTCCTCGTCTCCCTGGCGGTGATCGCGGCGCTCTTCGCCACCATCTTCAAGGTGCTGCCCGATGTGGTGCTGCGCTGGCAGGATGTGGTGGTCGGTGCCGTGGTCACGGCGGTGCTGTTTTCGGTGGGCCGCTCGGCGATTGCCTTCTATCTCTCTCACACCGCCACCGCCTCCACCTATGGGGCCGCGGGCTCGGTGGTGATGATCCTGCTGTGGGTCTACTACAGTTCGCTGATTCTGCTGTTCGGCGCCGCCTTTACCCGCTGCCACCTGGCCGAGCGGGGCAGCCCGGTCGTGCCGCGCAACACCGCAGTGGTGGTCAGGCGAGAGCTGATGGACGGCAAGCAGGACTGAAGCCCGCTAGCGACGAGGCCGGCGTCAGGCCGGCCTCGTGCTGAAGTACGGAGGCGATTCGCTGGCCTCATCGGCCGACGCGACTCAGGCTCGGCTCAGCAGCGACCGAAGCGCTCCCGGGCCATGGCATCGGCGATGAGCGCGGGGCTGACCTCCTCTCGGGCGGCGCGGGCGAACAGCTCGTCCAGGGTGGTGCCGATGCCTTCGATATGGTCCATCACCGCCGACCGGTCATAGTCGTCCCGTCGCTGCCAGGCGATCTCAATGACCCCGCCGGCGTTGGCCACGTAGTCCGGCGTGTAGAGAATGCCACGGGCCATCAGCCGTTCGGCCATGGCCGGCGTGGCCAGCTGATTGTTGGCGGCGCCGCACACGACCCTGGCCTCGAGCCGCTCGACCACACTCTCGTCCAGCACGGCCCCCATGGCACAGGGTGCGAAGACATCCACTTCGGCATCGAAGATCGTCTCCGGAGCCACTGGCTCGGCGCCGAGCTCCTCGGCGAGATGGGTCAGCGCCACTTGGTTGACGTCCGTGAGCACCAGCCGAGCGCCGGCCGCATGCAGGTGGCGGGCGAGGTGAGCGCCGACGTGGCCGACGCCCTGGATCGCCACGCTGAGACCTTCCAGATCATCGCGCCCCAGGCCGTGGCGCACCGCGCTTTTCAGCGCGCAGAAGACGCCCCAGGCGGTGAAGGGCGAGGGGTCGCCGGACTCGCCGCTGGCCCGGCGCAGTCCCCCCACATGGGCGGTCGCTTCGGCAATCGTCTGCATGTCCGCCTCGCTGGAGCCAGAGTCCTCCGCGGTGATATAGGCGCCACCCAGCGATTCGACCAGTCTCCCCATGGCTCGCAGCAGTGCCGGCGTCTTCTCGGTGCGCGGGTCGGCGATGATCACCGCCTTGCCACCCCCCAGGGGGAGGTCCGCCATGGCCGACTTGTAGCTCATCCCCCGGGAGAGACGCAGCACATCGGTGAGGGCGGCCGCCTCGCTGGCGTAGGGGTAGATCCGCAGACCGCCCAGAGCGGGGCCACGGTTCGTGTCATGGATGGCGATGATGGCTCGCAGGCCGCTGGCGGCATCGCTGCCGAAGACGATCTGCTGGTGGTGATCGAAATCCGGATGATTGAAGACCGGCATGGCAAGAACTCCCTCGTGAGGATTGTCATTATGAGATAGTGCCCGGGTAGGGCAGGCGCCCCCGTCACTGGCTTGTGGCCGGCATGGCAGGGCTACTCCAAGGTTAGAGTATCGTCGTGGTGCGGGGAAGTGCGGGGCTGGCCGCGCCGGGCGGGGGGCTGGTACAAAGAAGGGATGATTGTGACACGACGGGAGAGCGAGCCATGGAAAACTGCTGCGTAAAGGCCTTGGTAACGGGCAAGGTACAGGGGGTCTGGTATCGGCGTGCCACCCAGGACCAGGCCCTGCAGCACGGCCTGACCGGACACGCCATCAATCTTCCCGATGGCCGGGTGGAAGTGCTGATCTGCGGCGGCCCCGACGCCGTGAAGGCGGTCAGCCAGTGGCTCTGGAAGGGGCCGGACACTGCCCGTGTCACCCACGTGGAGCTCGAGGTGGTCGAGGCCCACGTGCCCGATGACTTCCGTACCGGTTAAGCCGGAGGCCCGGCCCCGGCGAGGACGTCGGCGATCCAGTCGCTGACCCCCGGGCCGTCGGCATTCAGGCAGGCCGTTATCGCGGGCGTGCGAGCCCAGCGCGGCTCGATAAAGGCGCGTCCTGCGGGGGCGAAGAGCGTCTGACCCTCGGCGTCGCCTTCGGTAACCACCGTCAGGTGGCCGCGCGCCGTGGTGAACAACTCGGGCCTCAGTAGCCAGGCCAGGGCGCAGCTGTCGTGGGGGCAGCAACCGTCGATATCCAGAAACTCCCGGTAGAAGTCGCGATAGAAGGCGTAGCTGCCGGCCAGCACCTGGCCGAGATCACCCTGGCCGGCCGCGATGCGCGCCATATGCTCGGCGGTGAGGACGCAGCGGTGGGTGGCGTCCAGGCCGACCAGCGTCAGTGGCCAGCCGGCGGTCAGCACCCGGGAGGCGGCATGGGGGTCATTGAACATGTTGGCCTCGGCGACCGGGGTCACATTGCCCCCCTCGCGGATCGATCCTCCCATGATTACCACCTGCTTGACCCGCTCGGTGAGGGAAGGGTCGAGCTGCAGGGCGGCGGCCAGGTTGCCCAGCGGACCCACGGCCACCAGGGTGACCTCGCCGGGGCGGGCATTGACTGTGTCGACGATAAACTGCGCCGCGCTTCTGGGGTCGGCTTTCCCCTGCACCTCGGGCAGCGCAATGTCGCCCAGGCCGTTGGCGCCGTGAATGTGGGCGGGTGGCGGGTGGCGCGTCTTGACCAGCGGCGCGGCCGCCCCCTGGGCGACCGGGACATCGGCGCGGCCGGCCAGCTGAGCAAGCAGCAGGGCGTTGTGTGTCGCCACTTCCACATCCACGTTGCCGTAGGTGGTGGTCAGGCCCAGCAGCTCGAGCTCGGGGTGGCACAGGGCGATGGCAATGGCCTGGGCATCGTCCACGCCCGGGTCGGTGTCAAACAGGATCGGGTGGCGCATCGCAGACTCCTTGGGGGTGGCTGGCAAAAGGGCCGGCGAGAGGGCTGGCCTCAGCGCGCCTCGGCGGCGAGCAGGGCGTCGACCTCGTTGACCGTGGGAATGCTGTCGGCGGCACCGGGATGCTGGACGGCCAGAGCGGCGGCGGCGGTGGCACGCTCGAGGCAGTCACGCACCGGCAACTCTGCCTGCAAGGCGGCCATGAAGTAGCCGATGAAGGTATCCCCGGCCCCGGTGGTGTCGACTGCCTTGACCGGCAGCGCCGGCTGATGAAGCCGATGGTCGCCATGCTGGTACCAGGCGCCGTCGTTGCCCAGGGTCAGTACGACCTCGACGGCAGGCAGGCGCACGGCCAGGGCATCGAGCAGCGCCTCGGCGTCGACATCCAGCGCCAGGCCGGTGAGTCCCGCCGCCTCGGTGCGGTTGACGAACAGTAGCCGGCAGCGCGACAGCGGCAGCCTGAGCACCTCCTCGGTCATGGGAGCGGGGTTGAAGGCGATCTTCAGTCCATGGTCGCCGGCCAGGGGAATCAGTTTGTCGAGCCCGACACACTCGTTCTGGGTCAGCAGCCAGTCGCCGGGCTGGGTGTCGGCGACCAGCTCGTTCAGGTCGGCGCGGCGAAAGCCATGGTTGGCACCGGGGAAGAGGAGGATGGCATTCTCGCCGGCATCATCCACCTGAATGATGGCGTGACCGCTGGGCGCATCCACCAGTTTCACCCGGAAGACCTCGACACCGGCCCGGGAGAGGGTGTCCCGGGCCCAGGCATCCTGTCGGCCAAGTCGACCCCAGTGACAGACGCGCCCGCCGGCCCGGGCCATGGCCAGCGACTGGTTGGCCCCCTTGCCGCCCAGGCCGACGCGATAGTCGTGGCTAGCCAGGGTTTCGCCGGGCCTGACCAGATGAGGGACACGATAGACGTGGTCGAGATTGATGGAGCCGAAGTTATGCAGCATGGGCCTATTCCCCCTTCACTCGACCTGCCAGTCGCGCAGGTTGTCGGCGGTCAGCGCCACGATCTTCTGGCGCGCCTCGGGGGTGATCCAGGCATTGTGGGGCGTGACGATCAGGTTCAGCGGCTCGCCCAGGGCGTCGATGAGCGGGTGGCCGTCGCGAGGCGGCTCTACCGGCAGTACATCGACGCCGAGCCCCCCCAGACGACCCTCGCGCAGCGCTTCCAGGGCGGCGTTCTCGTCGATGATGCCGCCCCGGGCGCAGTTCACCAGCAGGGCGCCGGGCCTGAGGGTCGCCAGCAGATCGGCATCGACCAGGTGGCGGGTGGCCTCGCCCAGCGGACAGTGCAGGCTGATGATGTCGGCAACCGGGGCGAGCTCGGCCAGGCTCGGGCGGCTATCATCCGCCTTGCCGGGCCGGGCCGCGAAGGTCACGGCCATGCCGAAGGCCTCGGCCAGCTGGGCGACCCGGCTGCCGAGCACCCCCTGGCCGACGATCACCAGGTGCTTGCCCTCCAGCTGCAGGGTGCCGTGGTCCATGCGGCAGAAGAAGGGGCTCTCGCCCCAGCGCCCAGCCGCCACGTCGCGCTGGTAGAGGGGCAGGCGGTTGGCCAGGGCGAGCATCAGCATCAGGGTATGCTGGGCCACGCTGGCGGTGCCGTAGGCGGTGACGTTCTTCACCGCGATGCCGAGGCGCTCGGCGGCGGCCATGTCGATATTGTTGGTGCCGGTGGCCAGCACGCAGATCAGCTTCAGGTCGGGCAGGGCCTCCAGGGTCGGTGCATCGAGCACCACCTTGTTAACAATGGCGACCCGGGCCCCAGTCAACCGTTCCCGGGCCTCGGCGGTGCTGCTCTGCTGATGGACGGCCAGGGAATCGACCCGGTCGCGGATCGGAGCAAGATCGATATCGGGGCCAAGACTGGCGGCGTCGAGGATAACGGCGTTCATCGGGTTGGCTTCCTTGTGGTGCCTTGGGCGGCGTGCCTTGCCCACGAGGGTGCCGGGCACGCTATAATGTCGCGCTTTGGCAGGCTTGGTTTCGCGACGGGCCGGCCACATAACTGTTATCGCCGGGAACCCCCGGCAGCGTCCTGATCTGGGTCCCGTGATTTCCGGAGTGATTAAACCATGCCCATCTACGAATACGAGTGCAAGGCCTGCGGTCAGCGCCTGGAAAAGCTGCAGAAGCTCAGCGCCGCGCCGCTGACCGACTGCCCCGCCTGCGCGGCCCCCGAGCTCGTTCGGCTGGTCTCGGCGGCCGGCTTCCGCCTGGCCGGCGGCGGCTGGTACGAGACCGACTTCAAGTCGGGGGGCAAGAAGAACCTGGCCGGTGATTCGGCCGCCACCGGTGACGCCCCGTCGTCGAATAAAGCCGTGTCGAATCAGACACCGCCAGACTCGGCATCGCCGAAGAAGAAGGATGCGGCGGCCTGAGAGCCGACGACCGTTCCGCCACTTCCCTCATTACACGCTATAAAACAGGATACGACATGCGCAGCCATTATTGCGGCCAGCTCAACGAGACCCTGGTAGACCAGACGGTCACCCTGTGCGGCTGGGTGCATCGCCGCCGTGACCACGGGGGCGTGATCTTCCTCGACATGCGCGATCGCGACGGCATCGCTCAGGTTGTGGTCGACCCCGACACTGCCGAGGCCTTCGCCACCGCGGACCGCGCTCGCAGCGAGTATGTGCTGCGCATTCAGGGCCGCGTGCGGCTGCGTCCGGAAGGCACCCAGAACCCGGGCATGCCCACCGGCATGATCGAGGTGCTGGCCAAGGAAGTGGAGGTACTCAACACCGCCGCCACGCCCCCCTTCCAGCTCGACGAGCACGGCAAGGTGGGCGAGGAGGTGCGTCTCAAGCACCGCTACATCGACCTGCGCCGTCCCGAGATGATCGAGAAGCTGCGCCTGCGTTCGCGGATCTCGCATAATGTGCGCGCCTTCCTCGAGGGGCAGGGCTTCCTCGACATCGAGACCCCGATCCTGACCCGAGCCACCACGGAAGGCGCCCGGGACTACCTGGTGCCGAGCCGCACCCATCCGGGCAGCTTCTTCGCGCTGCCCCAGTCGCCGCAGCTGTTCAAGCAGCTGCTGATGGTGGCCGGCTTCGACCGCTACTACCAGATCGCCAAGTGTTTCCGCGACGAGGACCTGCGCGCCGACCGTCAGCCGGAATTCACCCAGATCGACCTCGAAGCCTCGTTTGTCTCCGAGGACGATATCATGGGCATCACCGAGGCGATGATCCGCCAGCTGTTCCAGGAGGTGCTCAAGGTCGAACTCCCCGAGTTCCCGCGCATGACCTGGAGCGAGGCGATGAACCGTTTCGGCTCCGACAAGCCGGACCTGCGCATCCCGCTGGAGCTCACCGATGTCGACGACCTGATGCAGCAGGTGGACTTCAAGGTCTTCTCCGGCCCGGCCAGCGCCGCGGATGGCCGCGTCGCCGCCCTGCGCGTGCCGGGGGGGGCCAAGCTCTCCCGCAAGGAGATCGACGCCTACACCAAGTTCGTCGGCATCTACGGCGCCAAGGGTCTGGCCTGGATCAAGGTCAATGAGCGTGCCAAGGGCATCGAAGGCCTGCAGTCGCCCATCGTCAAGTTCATGGAGAGCGTGGTCGAGGCGCTGCTCGACCGCGTGGGTGCCGAGGATGGCGACATCATCTTCTTCGGGGCCGACAAGGCGCGCATCGTCAACGAAGCGATCGGTGCGCTGCGCGTCTGGCTGGGCGAGGATCTCGACCTCTACACCCAGACCTGGGCGCCGCTGTGGGTGGTGGACTTCCCGATGTTCGAGGCCGACGACGATGGTCGCTTGAGCCCGCTGCACCATCCCTTCACCTCGCCCTCCTGCAGCCCCGAGGAGCTCAAGGCCAATCCGGCGGCGGCCCTGTCGCGGGCCTACGACATGGTGCTCAACGGCACCGAGCTGGGTGGCGGTTCCATCCGTATCCATGACCAGGCGATGCAGTCCAGCGTGTTCGAGATCCTCGGCATCGGCGAGGAGGAGGCCCGCGAGAAGTTCGGCTTCCTGCTCGATGCCCTGCACTATGGGGCGCCGCCCCACGGCGGCCTGGCCTTCGGCCTCGACCGCCTGGTGATGCTGATGGCGGGGGCCCGCACCATCCGCGAGGTGATCGCCTTCCCGAAGACCCAGAGCGCCGGCTGCCTGATGACCGACGCCCCGGGCGAAGTGAGCGGCGATCAGCTGCGCGAGCTCAGTATCCGGCTGCGCCAGAAGGCTAAGCCGGAAGGTCAGAAAACCACGCCGGAAGGGCAGGAGTGATCGCGGACCTGCTCTGAAGCAGCAGACACCGGCGCCCCAAGGGCGCCGGTGTCGTATGATGGCCACTCGCCAGGCCAAGGAGGCCACCATGCCGATATCTCACCGGCTCGCAGCGGGCGGGCGACCATGCTGATCCTCGGCATCGACCCCGGTTCCAGGATCACCGGCTATGGCGTGCTCGATGTCTCCACCTCGACACCGCGCTATGTGGCCAGTGGCTGCATTCGCATCCAGGCCGATGACCTGGCCCAGAAACTGGCCCAGGTCTACGCAGGGGTCAGCGAGTTGATCGCCGTTCATCGTCCAGCCGAGTTCGCCATCGAGCAGGTGTTCATGGCGAAGAACGCCGACTCGGCGCTCAAACTCGGCCAGGCCCGGGGCACCGCCATCGTCTGCGCCGCCAACCACGGTCTGCCCGTCAGCGAATACGGTCCTCGCCAGATCAAGCAGGCGGTGACCGGTACTGGGGCCGCCGACAAGGCCCAGGTGCAGCATATGGTCACCGCGGTGCTGGGGCTTTCCGCCACGCCCCAGGCCGATGCCGCCGATGCCCTGGCCATCGCCCTGACCCATGCTCATGCGCGCCGTGGCCTGCTGCAGACGGGCAGCTTCGGTGGTCACAAGAGCCGCAAGAAGGGCGGCTCCTGGCGCGATTTTCGACCCTGACGACGTCGCCTAGCCGCGATATCCCCAGACGACTCGCAGGGTTGTCGAACGCTGTTTCAGCACGGACTGGCCAGCCATGCGAGCGACCAGTATAGTGGCGTCACTGGCGGCGTCTGCCGCCTTGGCTGACGTGAAGGACACGGATTTCCCCATGATTGGACGCCTGCGTGGCACCCTGCTCGAGAAGCAGCCTCCCTGGCTGATGGTGGACGTGGCCGGTGTCGGCTACGAGCTCGAGGCCTCCATGACCACCCTGGTGGCCCTGCC